>JBBIHL010000065.1:0-10594 GCA_037447075.1 Candidatus Eiseniibacteriota bacterium
GATCAGACCATATGGAACGACCGGCTCGCGGTCGTAAGGTCGTGCCCTCTCGGTGACGAGAGGCCGAGGGCGGTGGCACGAAGCCACCTTCGATCGCGGGTTAGCGCCAGCGGCGCCAGAGCCGCATACGAAAGGAGCCGGTCGTGAGTTCGAACGGTATCACCTGGGTGGGGCTGGACGCACACAAGCACTCGATCCACGTCGCCATGCTGCTGCCCGAGCGCCAGGAACCGATCGTCTGGCAGGAGGCCAACGAGCCGACCGCCGTGCGGCGTCTGGCACGGCGGCTGAATCGCGAGGCCCCCGGGGAGGTGCGGGCCTGGGCGGCCGGGTTGCTGACCGAAGTCCAGGCCCCCTCCGAGCCGGACGAGGCCTTGCGCGACTTGTGCCGGGGGCGCGACAGCGTCCGGCAGGACCTGATGCGAGCCCGCCACCGCATGAACAAGTTCCTGCTGCGTCACGGGCTTCACTACCGCGCCACCCAGCGGCACTGGGGGGTGCGACACCTGGCGTGGCTGCGTCCGCTCCGCTTCGAGCAGGCCGCCGGCCAGGTGGTCTTCGATCACTACCTGCTGACCCTCGACCATCTGGACGAGCGGCTGCGGCAGCTCGACGCCCAGCTCGCGGCGTTCGGGGAGCAGGAGCCCTACCGCGAGCCGGTGGCCTGGCTGCGCTGCTTCCGCGGCATCGACACGGTGACGGCCGTGAGCTTGGTCGCCGAACTCCACGACTTCCGGCGCTTCCGCTCGCCACGTGCCTTGATGGCCTACCTGGGGCTGGTGCCCAGTGAGTGCTCGAGCGGCGAGACGCGCCGCCAGGGCAGCATCACCCGGGCGGGCAACAACCACGTCCGTCGCCTGCTGGTCGAGGCGGCCTGGCATCATCGTCACCGCCCGGTGGTCAGCCAGCCTCTGCGCCGGCGCCGCGAGGGCCAACCGGCCCACGGGATCGCCCTCGCCGATCGCGCCCAGGAGCGGCTCCACGCCCGGTTCGTCCGCATGACCCGGCGCGGCGTCCCGTACAACAAGACCCTCGTCGCCATGGCCCGCGAGCTGGTCGGCTATCTGTGGGCCACGCTCTATCGGCATCACGCGCAGACCACCGGCAGGGCCTGAGGTCGTCACTGCACCGAGGAAAACCAGGAGGAAGGCCGGCACGATCCGAAGGACGCGCGACTGCGCTGTGCGGCCGGACCGCCTCATCGTCCAATCCGCGATCTCAGACTGCGTGCCTTCTCGACGGAACACGGTCATGCGGCTCGGCCCGGGACGCCGGAGCAACCCGCGAATATCAGAGTGACTCGTCGTCGAAGCGCCCGGCCTTCCTCCCGGTTCTTCACGAGACCCCACTGCAGGCGGCGGCCGCCCCTGTGGGCGGCCGCAAGGGAAGCAACCGTGCCTTGACAGAAGGTCGTTCCATATCAGCGTAGCACCGCGAGCCTGACCCGGCGCTCGCCCAGCGGGGTGGTGAGCCGGGCGAAGTACAGCCCGGCGCCGACCCGCTCGCCCGCCGTGCCCCGGAGGTCCCACCGGTAGGCGTGGGCGCCGGCGGCGAGCGGGCCGGACTCCAGCTCCCGCACCACGCGGCCGGCGAGGTCGTGGATGCGAAGGGTCACCTCGCCTGCCGACGGAACAACGAGCTGCAGCCTCGCCCCCGTGCGCGCCGGATTCGGCGACGCCGAGAGCGCGATCGCCGGACCGGGGGCGGCACCGTCCACTCCCACGAGCGGCACCGGGCCAATCGCCGTCAACGCCAACCGCACCCCGGACGGCGAGGTCGGCCACCAAGAAACGCGGCGCCCGGCCACGTCGAACAGTTCGTAGACGTAGGTTTCCAGGGTGGCCCGGCTCCGGTCGGCCGACACGACCCAGGCATCCGGCACCCACACGTTGGCGTTCACGGGATTCTCGTTGCCGGCGCCGTAGCTCGACGCCCGCCGCGCCCAGACCTGAGGTGTGGCGAGGAAGCCGGTCGTGAAGGGAACGGTGGCGCGGATGGTGTGGCGAATCGTGAAGTACACCCCGGACGGAATCCCCGGCCAGCCGATGATGGTGCGCTCTCCTGCCGCCTGCCGGGCAACGTCGGCGACGCTGGCGGTGGTGGCGTGCTCGATGCGGTTCTGGCCGGTGACGAACGCCAGCGCGGCGTCGGAGTTGATCAGGCCGTATCCGGACTCGATATCGAACCCGAGTCCGTGCTGCTTCACATCTTCCGCGGTGCGCAGGAGAATCTGCGCGAGGTCCTCGCCGGTCAGGGACGGGGCGACGGACTGCACGAGGGAGGCCACGCCGGTGGCCAGCGGCGCGGCGGCCGAGGTTCCGCCGAACCCGGGGAGGCCGCCGTAGGGGTCGAGGGCCCAGTAGCTCCCCGTGGCCACCGTGCGCGTCGTCTCGATGAACCGCCCGCCGGGCGCGACGAAGCGGACGTGCGGGCCGTAGCTGGAGCCCTGGTAGATCCCAAACGGCGGTCCGCTCTGGCCATATACGTCCTGCCACGGGATCGTGTGGTCGTTCCACCGGAGGCCGTCGTTGAAGGCGGCGCCGACAGCGATCGTGTGGGGCCAGTAGCCGGCAGGGTAGTTCACCGTGGCGTCGTTGCCGTTGCCCGTCGCCGCGAACATCCCCATCCCGGCCAGGAACGCGTTCTTGAAGACGATCTGGTCCGCGGCCGAGGCCGCCGTGCCGCTGAACGACATGTTGACCAGCCGGTAGCCGCTGGTGCGGGCCCAATCCACGGCGGCCTGGATCGCGCTTGCCGGCAGGACTCCAGAGGCCGTGCCGGCCTTCACCGCGATGATGTTCGCGCCCCAGTTGACCCCGGCGATCCCCTCGCCATTGTTGCCGATCGCTCCGATCAGGCCCGATACCGACGTGCCGTGGGAGTTCACGGCATCATCGTCGTAGGGAGGGCCGGGCGTGACGTAGTTCGGGCCGGCGATGACCTTCCCCCGCAGGTCGGGATGCCCGAAGTCGCACCCGGTGTCGATCACGACCACGTCCACGGGGTTCGTTCCGGTAGTCCGATCCCACGCCTCGACCGCGTGGATGTCTGCGCCGATCACGCCGTTGTACTGGCCGGTGTTGTACAGGCCCCACTGCTTGAAGAAGAGCGGGTCGTTGGGGATCAGCGTCGTGTGTCGCAGCCAGTCGGGCTCGGCGACCACGACGGCGGCCGTGTCGGCGTTGAGCGTCGCGATGGCTGCGGCGACGTTCGTATCGGCCAGCTCGACCAGGTAGAGATCCAGCTGGCGCCGGTCCAAACCGATCGTGAGCCCATTCGGGTCGGTCGCCGACAGGTTCTCGGCCGTGGCGGTGGGCGTCGCCATGCCGAGCGTGGTGGCGCCGACCGCCTCGAGGCGGGGCCGCACCTCCTGGGGAGTGAAGGAGATGGCAGCGAGCGCGGCCGCCGTCTGCCCCGCGGGGAGCGATACCACCCCCGGCCTGAACCAGGCGATCACGTGGTGCGGATGATACGCCTGCTCGGACTGGGCGACGGCCCCGCCAGCGAGGCAGTGGACGGCAGCCAGCGCCACGACCGAGGAAGACACCCGCCTCATCAAGGATCCTCCCGTCCCCCGGCTTGCACGACGACCTGGTGGCGCGGGCGGCGCCCAGGCCAAACCGCCGGCACAGGCCAACCGCATGCCAGGATCCCGGCATTGCGATCCGCGGACTTGCGCGCGGCCGCCGTCCAGAACCTGTCACGCGGCGTCCGCGGACCGACCGACACCCGGCAGCAGCCGCCCGCGCGGTGGCGTCGAGGGGAGGGCCCGTCGCCGGCCACGGCCAAGCGGCACGGCGGTCGCGGCTGGCCAGGGTGGAACGCAGCGCGAGTCGTCGGCGCCGTACGCTGCACGCGGGGCGCGGGTCACGGAGGTGTCCCGGCGGGGGGCCCGACGGTTGGAGGCAGGCGGGATCGTGACCGGCGGCGGAGCGCCATGTGCAGCGGCTCCAGTCGGCCCGACCCGGCGCGGGCCGGCGGATGGAATCGTGGAGCGGCTCGCGGGTGTTTCGCTATAATCGCGCCGTGAAGAGGCGCCACGGGCATCCGGGGCCCGACGCGAGCGGGCGACGCGGGTGGATCGTCCGCAAGTACGCCCTGGGCCACGAGCCCGGGGACGATTTGAGCGCCTCGACCACCGCGGAGGAGAGGCTTGCGATGATGTGGCCGCTGGCGGTGGAGGCCTGGGCGCTCTCGGGCGCCGGCATTCCAGACTACGACCGCCGGGCCGCCCCCGTTCGAAAGTTCCGACGCGGCCCCGGGTAGCGGGAAGCCCGACCACCCCGTGAACCAGGACTTCCTGGACCTTCTCCGACTCCTGCTCGCTGCGGGCGCCCGTTTCCTGGTCGTCGGCGCTCATGCCATGGCGGTTCACGGTGTCCCTCGCGCCACGGGAGACCTGGACATCTGGCTCGATACCGAACCGGCGAACGCGGAGCGCGCCTGGCGCGCCCTGCTGGAATTCGGCGCACCGGTCCGCGAGATGGGGATCGAGCGCCGGGACCTCGAGACCCCCGGCGTCGTCGTTCAGATCGGACGGCCGCCCCGCAGAATCGACTTGATGACCCAGGTGAGCGGACTGTCCTTCCCCGAGGCCTGGCCGAACCGCACCACCCATACGATTGCCGCGCTGACCGTTCCGTTCATCGGGCGTGGCGACCTGATGCGCAACAAGCGCGCGACCGGCAGGCCGAAGGACACCGCCGACCTGGACGTCCTCGAGAAGGGCGGACCGTAGCCCGCCGCCGTTCGCCGCGACCGGTTGCCGCCCACACTTCCGGACGATGCAGGCGAGCTCCCGCTCCCACTGCGGCGGCGGAGGGGCGTCGGAGTCGGACGATGACCAGCAGTTCCGGGCCGTCCGGAGGATGCCGGTTGAAGCATCTGCATGAATGTGGCAGCTTGATCGTCGCGTGATCCTTGGACTGCTGTTCGCCCTGCCGAGCGCCGTCGTGGCGGGTCACGAGGACGTGCTGGCCTTTGTCGAGTCGCGCCGTCTGTACGGCCCGCGGTATCGGGTGGGTCGGTGCCCACCTGCTGGCCTCGGCCCGGCTGTCTCACGCCCGCCTGATCACGCTGGATGCAGCTCTGTTGCGGGTTGCTGCTCTCGCCGGCGTGGCGATATCGTCCTCGTAGCCTCCTGCCTCTTGCGGCGAGCAGCCGTTGTTCTGCAGCTGGGCCGGTCGCGCCTGGAGCGGCTGTCGGCATGCGCCGGCCGGGGTGCGCCCGCCGGGGCTGCTGCAGGCCATCCCCCACCCGGTTCGTTCGGGCGCTCGGCTCCGGTTCACGCTTCCCTCTGAAGCGGTCGTGACCCTGGCGGTCTACGACCTCCAGGGGCGCCGGGTCGCCTCGCTCCTCGATCGGGCGCCGCGGCCCTCGGGCACGCACGAGGTCGAGGTGCGGACGGAAGGCTGGCGTGCCGGCTGCTACCTCTACCGGCTCGAGGCAGGCGGGGTGAGGCTGACCCGGAAGATGGTCGTGCTCGAATAGCCTCGCCCTGCTCCGACCCGCAGCACCCAGACCGCGCACGCCTCCGGCCCGGGTCGCCGGAACGTGGGGCCCCCCGCCCAGCGGCCCCCGTGCGCTTTCCGCCCGCACCGGGATTGATGCAGGTGGAGCCGCAAGGCCCGCGCCTGGCATGGGCGGCGCGGGCCGGCTCCCGCAGGCACAGCCCCGAATCCTGCTGCGGAGGCAGACATGTCGCATTCCCGCTCCATCATCGCGCCCACGGTCGTCCTGGCCGCCGGCCTGCTCGTGTTGGGTCCGGCCCCGGCCGCCTCCCAGACCGGGAAGCCGCCGGAGGTGAAGACCGTCGGGCCGCCGGCGCCGCTCGGCGAGGGCCAGCTCCGCGACCTCCAGGCCAAGCGCCAGAGGGACGCGGCTGCCACTCCGGCGCCCGAAGCGCGGGTCAAGCCCGCCCCTGCGCCGGCGGACGAGGTCCCGGCCCTACCGACGGCGGTGTTCGGCCCGCCACCCAAGCCGCCCGTGTGGAAGACGGTGTCGCCCCGCCTGGGGCCGGTGCCCCGGCCCGAGTGGCAGTGCCCGCAGTGCCAGCAGAAGCTGCCCGACGTCACCGTCAGCCGGCCTCTGCCGGCCGCCATCGCCCCCGCGCCCGCCGCGGGCGCCCGGGCGGGAGGCCAGCCATGAAGCCGCTCGCCTGGTTCATGAGCCGCGACCTGCGGCGCCTGGTGTGGCTGCCGGCCCTCGCCCTGCTCGCCCTCGCGCCGGCTGCCCGGGCGCAGTGCCCCTACTCAGGCCTCTGGCCTCCTGATCAGCCCTTCACCTGGGGCCAGCCCGACATCATCGCCACCATCAACCCCGGTGCCCCCTACTGGATCGTGATGGGGCTGGACGCGGCCGACCCCGTCGACGACTACGACCTCACGGCCTACGCCAACGCGCCGGGCAACCCGTGCCTCTCCGGCCCGCTCGCCAGCTCCTACAACGGGGCAGGCCGGACCGACTTCGTGGTCGGCGACTTCAACTACAACCCCTACGGCTACTACTACGTGGACCTCAAGTGCTTCTCCGGCCACTGCGACTACGTCTACGGCCGGGCGGCCGCCATCTGGCGCTCGGGCGACCTGCTCACGGTGGATGGCGGGGCGGCCACGGTGGACGTGACCACCGCCGCTTCCGATCCCAACAAGATCGTGAAGATCTGGGACGTCTACCTGAACGCCGGCACCACCTACTACTTCCGGTTCCAGACGACGGGAGACCGGCAGTCCAAGCTGCTGCTGTTCCGCAACCCCTCGGCCGGCGTCTACTGGGCCGGGCGCAACGCCGCCGAGTTCGAGGTGACGGGCTGCACGAAATACGCGGCGCCCACCACCGGCTACTACGGCGTGGTGGTGGTGCACGACGCGCGCTCGTCCTTCCCCTCCTCCTTCACCGTGGGGGTCTCCACCTTCCCGGACTGCCACTGCTACGCGACGCTCGCCCCGGGCGTGCCCCAGCTGCTCGCCGCGGGGGAGACGGGGGCCTACGATCTGGTCGTGCAGCCCGACAACTTCTGGGAGGCGGTCGCCATCCGCTCCCCTTCCGACTGGGACCTTCGCGCCTGGGCCACGCCGACCTCCGGCCCCGACGTGGGCTGCTTCATCAGCACGCTCGCCACCTCGTCGGTCTACCCACCGCGGGCGGACGTGCTGGCGGGCGACTATTCCATTTCGTGGGCTACCCTGCCCGATACCGTGAGCATCCGCGCCTCGCGGTTCAGCGGCGGCGACGGCGCGACCATCCAGCTGGATCAGGGGAGGGATCAGCTCTTCAGCAACGGCTGGAAGGAGGCGGGAACGCTCTACGGCGACGACATCGTGCGCGTCTGGGACGTCTACCTCCGTCAGGGCACGACCTACACCTTCACCCTGGGATCGTCGGGCGCGGACGAGAAGCTGCTGCTCTTCGGCAACTACACCAGTGGCCTGTTGTGGCGCGGCCGGGCGCAGTCGTTCTTCGAGACCAGCAGCGCCGCGACCTTCACCCCGACCTGGGACGGCTGGTACGGCCTCGTGCTCGTCAAGGACGACGCCAACGTCGGTGGCTACGTCGTCGGCTTCGGCGAATGCTCGACGCCGGACACCTTGGCCGACAAGCAGGTCCAGCTGGCGATCAGCGGCGCGCAGCGCTACTTGACCTTCGACCAGCCGGCGAACCGGTGGACGGCCGCGGGCGTGTATTCGGCGGAGGCGGATTTCGACATCCGCCAGTACGACCAGGCCTCGGGCTCGCCCTGGCCCGATTGCTTCGGCAGCCCGGGCGCGCTGTCCAACGGCGTGGGATTCGTGGATTTCGTGGTGGGCGACTTCCACTTCAACTCGCCGGCCTACCAGTACCTGCGCTCCTATCAGTTCACCACCGGCACCCCGGCCGCCAGCCAGGTCCAGTGGGACGCCGGCAGCGGCGATCTGCTGGTTAACGCCAGCACGCCGGTCAACGTGAGCTGGAACGTGAATCCCCCGTGGACGGATGTGCTGCGTTGCTACCAGGTCTATCTCGTCGGGGGCACTCCCTACACCTTCGAGTTCGGCCGCAGCGGCCTGGCGGACTCGCGCCTGCTGCTCTTCGTGAATCCCGCCAACGGGGTCTTCTGGGCTCCGCGCAGCGCGGCGCAGTTCTCGACGACCGGCGACTTCAACTACACCGCCCCCCAGAGCGGCTGGTACGGGGTGGTCGTGGTCAACGACAACGGGCAGGCCGGGAGCTTCTCCCTTCGGGTCACGAGCTCGGTGGTGGCGGTGGACGCCGGACGGCCGCCGCTGCGCGACGCGCTGCGCTCGATCGGGCCCAACCCGGCGCGCGGGGCCTTGCGGGTCGGGTTCGACCTGGCGGAGGCGGGGGAGCCGGCCTTCGAGCTGCTCGACATGCAGGGCCGCGTGATGGCCCGCACGTCTCCGGGCGCTTTCGGCCCCGGCCGCTGGGAGGTCCCGGTGAGCCCGGCCGATGGCGGCGGGCGGCCGCTGGCGGCCGGCCTCTACCTGGTCCGCATGCGGGTGGGTGCGCGAACCGTGGACTCGCGCAAGGTGGCGGTCATAAACTAGTGGGCCACGGGTCGAGGAAGACGAGAATGGGCAGAGAGACGGTGCTTGCGCTGCTGCTGGCCCTTGTCATGGCGCCTGCCGCTCGCGCCCAGGACCGGCTGTGGTTCGCGCTCGACGAGAGCGCGCCCGGGACGCCGGCGCAGGTGACCTTCGACGCCACGGCCTCGAACGCCGGCGAGAGCTTCTTCGACGTGTTCATCCACGGCTTCTGGGTCGAGACGCGCGTCGGCCCGGACGCCGTGGTCTACCAGAAGGTGGACGTCCCGGGGCTGGACCTCCTCGGCATCGTGGGCGCCCCCCACCTGCCCGTGGTGCGGCGGCGCCTGGCGTTCCCCACCGACGCCGGCGCCGCCTCGCTCGCCGAGATGATCCCGCTCGCGCCCGCGCAGAGCTTCGCCCTCCACCTGTGGCCCGAGCCCGAGCCCGGATTGAGCGGCCAGTTCGACATCCCCGAGGTCTTCACGCGCGACGACGCGATCTACGCCTCCCCCGGTCCCTACCCCGCGGCCCAGGGCACGGGGTCGCCGCGCTTCATGAGCTTCGGCTCGGTGCCGTCGGTCCTGGTCGAGGCCTACCCGTGCGCCTGGTTCCCCGGCTCCGACCAGTTCCAGGTGTGGCCGGCGTCGCGCTGGCACTTCGTGCACGGCGGCGCTGCGGAGATCTTCGCCCCGATCACGCGCGACCGGGCGCGACTGTGCAACCTGATGATGATGAACTGGAACAGCGTCGCCGAGGTCTGGCCGGTGAACCGGGGCGACTACCAGGGCGAGTACCTGTTCGTCTACCCCTCCGCCTACGCGGCGGCGCTCAAGCCCCTCATCGGCCAGAAGAAGTGGCGCGGCTACGCGGTCACGCAGATCCTGACGGACAACTTGAGCCCGCGCGACTGCGCCACCGTGCGCAGCGCCATCCAGAGCTGGTACCAGTCCACCCCCTCCCAGAAGGACCACTATTGCCTGCTGGTGGGCGACCTCGGGGTGATCCCGTTCTGCAACGCGGGCACCCAGATCAAGCCGGTCTGGACCGACGACACCTACGGGAGCTTCAGCAACCAGTACCTCTCGCGCGAGGTGTTCGTCGGCCGCCTGGCGGCTGCCGACGCCGCCGACCTCTCGCGGCAGGTGACCAAGATCATCAACTACGAGGACCACCCCGTCTCGTCACCGGCCTACTACGGGGATGTCCTGCTGATCGCCCACAAGGACGGCGAGTTCCAGGACGCGCAGGAGGCGGTGCGGACGGCCGCTTACGCCGTGACGCCGAACTTCTTCACCTACTACGGGAGCAATCCCAGCAGCAGCAACGCGGGCGTCAACGCCTGGGTCAATGCCGGGCTCGGGATCACGTGCTACCGCGGCCACGGGGGCGCCACGCAATGGCAGAACTGGGACAAGATCGGCAGCTGCAGCAACGCTCCCGGCGAGTGTTACACCTACGCGAACGTGGACGCGCTGGCGAACGGCGCGTGGACCACGGTCGCCTGGTCCATCGCGTGCAACAACAACGACCTGTTCGACGACAACTGCATCGGCAAGCACTGGATGAGCAAGTTCCCGGGCGGCGCGGTGGCCCACTACGCGGCCTCGATGCCGACCGACAGGTACTCCAACAACATCCTGGGCGCGAGGCTGTTCGAGGACGTCTGGGACAAGGGCATCACGAACCAGGCGCACGCCACGACCGAGGCGGAGGACTACACGTTGCAGGGGAACCCGCCCGGCGCCCTCAACGCCTACCTCTACACGCTGCTCGGCGACCCGGACATGCAGATCCGCCGGACCGTCCAGCCCTACTGGCAGACCGCGCGCCCGGCGAACATCCCGGTGGTGATGGGCGGCGGCAGCGAGCCGCTGGACATCACGGTGCTGGACGCGACGGGAGCGCCGCTGGCCGACGTGCTGGTGAGCGTGTGGAAGCCGGGGAGCGGGGGAGCCGCGGCCGAGCGCGACGGAACGCCGGGCGCCGGCTCGGCGGGCGACGAGGTCGCCGCGAACGCCTACACCCAGGCCGACGGCGCGGCGCGCTTCCTGGTCGCTCCGGCGACCACCGGG
>JBBIHL010000066.1:0-10565 GCA_037447075.1 Candidatus Eiseniibacteriota bacterium
AGATGGTGAAGACCCGCGAGGCCCTCAACGAGATCCTGGCCAAGCACACCGGCCAGCCGCTGGACCGGATCGCCAAGGACACGGACCGCAACTTCTTCATGTCCGCGGACGAGGCCAAGGACTACGGCATCGTGGACGAGGTCATCGTCAAGCGCCGCTGAACCCCGAGGACGCGGGAGAGCCCCAGGCATGAAGAAGCGCATCGCGACGCCCCACCCCATCCGCTGCTCGTTCTGCGGCCGCGGCCAGGACGAGGTGGCGCGCCTGGTCTCGGGCCCGTCGGTCTACATCTGCAGCGAATGCGTGAAGCTGTGCAACGACATCCTCGAAGGCGAGATCGAGCGGGAGCACCCGTCGGTCTCCGGCCAGCTGCCCAAGCCGGCCGAGATCAAGCGCATCCTCGACGACTACGTGGTGGGGCAGGACCGCGCCAAGAAGACCCTGGCGGTGGCGGTCTACAACCACTACAAGCGCATCCACACCCCCGCGCCGGGCCCGGCCGCCGACGTGGAGCTGGAGAAGTCGAACATCCTGCTCATCGGCCCCACGGGCACGGGGAAGACCCTGCTCGCGCGCACGCTGGCCCGCTTCCTCAAGGTGCCCTTCGCCATCGTGGACGCCACCTGCCTCACCGAGGCGGGCTACGTGGGCGAGGACGTGGAGAACATCCTGGTGCGCCTGCTCCAGTCGGCGGACTTCAACCTGGTCAACGCGGAGCACGGCATCGTCTACATCGATGAGATCGACAAGATCTCCCGCAAGAGCGAGAACCCCTCGATCACCCGGGACGTCTCGGGCGAGGGCGTCCAGCAGGCGCTCTTGAAGATCCTCGAGGGCACGGTGGCCAACGTGCCGCCGCAGGGCGGGCGCAAGCACCCGCAGCAGAAGTACATCGAGGTCAACACCAAGGACATCCTCTTCGTCTGCGGGGGCGCCTTCGAGGGCCTCGACAAGATCATCGAGCGCCGGATCGGCCAGAAATCGCTGGGCTTCGGCGCCGAGATCCGGAGCAAGCAGGACAAGCGCACCGGCGACCTGGTCTCGCTGGTGGAGCCGGAGGACCTGCTGCGCTACGGGCTCATCCCCGAGCTGGTGGGGCGCCTCCCCGTGGTGGGAACGCTGGAGCCGCTCGACGAGCAGGCGCTCATCTTGATCCTCACCGAGCCCAAGAACGCGATCACCAAACAGTACCAGAAGTTCTTCGAGATGGAAGGCGTCAAGCTGGACTTCACCGAGGACTCGCTGAAGGCCATCGCCCAGGCGGCGATCAAGCGGGGCACCGGCGCCCGCGGCCTGCGCGCCGTGCTCGAGGAAGCCATGCTCGACATCATGTTCGACATCCCCTCGCGGCCGGACGTGATCGGCTGCACCGTCTCCCGTGAGAGCATCGTCAACCGGGCCGCGCCGCTGCTGACCTACCGCGGCGAGCGGGAGCGGCGGCGCAAGGAAGCGTAGGCGCGGGCCGGGCCCGCCGGCCGGCGGCGCCCGCCACGGACGTCGCGACGCCCCGGAACCAGGAGCGACATTGCGATCGGAAGCGCGTGACCACGCCAAGAAGCCCCCGGCGCGCGACGCGGAGCGGGGCGTGAAGATCTCCTTCGCGCGGGGCGACGAGAAGTTCGAGTTCAGCGACCGCCTGCCCCTGCTGCCGCTGCGGGACGTGGTGGTCTTCCCCTACATGACCATCCCGCTGCTGGTGGGCCGCGTGCCGTCCATCAACGCGATCGAGAAGGCGGTGGCGCGCGACCGGGTCGTTTTCGTGACCGCCCAGAAGCGCAGCGAGGTCGCGGACCCCTCCCACGAGGAGCTCTACAAGGTGGGCACGGTCGTGCGCGTGCTGCAGCTCTTCCGGCTGCCCGACGGGACGCTGCGGGTGCTGGTCGAGGGTATCTGCCGCGCCCGGGTGGAGCGCTTCCACTGGTCGGGCGACTTCTACAACGTGCGGGTCGCGGTGATGCCGGAGGCGGGTGAGTCCGGGGCCGAGACCGAGGCGCTCATGCGCAACGCGCTGGCGCTCTTCAACGACTACGTGCACCTGAACCGTCGCATCCCGGACGAGGTGCTGCTCACGGCCAACAACATCACCGAGGCCTCGTGCCTGGCGCACACGGTGGCCGCGCACCTGCTGGTCAAGGTGCCGCAGAAGCAGCGCGTGCTCGAGGTGGAGGGCGCGGCCGAGCGCCTGCGCCTGCTCACCGAGGTGCTGGCGAGCGAGCTGGAGATCGTCAAGCTCGAGCGCAAGATCGAGGGCCAGGTCCGCACCCAGGTGCAGAAGAACCAGAAGGAGTTCTACCTCAACGAGCAGCTCAAGGCGATCCGCAAGGAGCTGGGCTACCAGAACGAGTTCTCCAACGAGGTCGAGGAGCTGGCCGAGGCGGTCAAGCACGCCCGCATGCCCAAGGAGGTCCACGCCAAGGCCATGAAGGAGCTGGATCGCCTCACCAAGATGTCCTTCATGTCGCCGGAGGCCACGGTGGTGCGCAACTACCTGGACTGGCTCATCGGGCTGCCCTGGGCCAAGACCACGCGGGACCACGACGACATCCGCCGGGTGGAGCGCATCCTCGACGAGGACCACTACGGCCTGCGCAAGGTCAAGGAGCGCATCGTCGAGTACCTGGCGGTGCTCAAGCTCACGCGCCGGAACAAGGGCCCCATCCTGTGCTTCGTGGGGCCGCCGGGCGTCGGCAAGACCTCGCTGGGCAAGTCCATCGCCCGCGCCCTGGGACGCCGCTTCGTGCGCGTCTCGCTGGGGGGCGTGCGGGACGAGGCCGAGATCCGGGGGCACCGGCGCACCTATATCGGCTCGCTGCCCGGACGGATCCTCCAGAGCCTGCGCAAGGCCGGGAGCCGGAACCCCGTGTTCCTGCTCGACGAGGTGGACAAGCTGGGAGCGGACTTCCGCGGCGATCCCGCGGCGGCCCTGCTCGAGGTGCTGGACCCCGAGCAGAACCACACCTTCAACGACCACTACCTGGAAGTGGACTTCGACCTCTCCCAGGTCATGTTCATCTGCACGGCCAACTCGCTCTACGGCATCCCGCCCGCGCTCCAGGACCGCATGGAGACCATCCGCCTGCCGGGCTACCTGGACGTGGAGAAGACGGCGATCGCGCGCCAGTTCCTGATCCCCAAGCAGGTCAAGGCCGCCGGCCTCGGGGCGCAGGAGCTGCGCATCGCCCCGGCCGCGCTCGCGCTGCTCATCAACCAGTACACCCGCGAGGCGGGGGTGCGGAACCTGGAGCGCGAGATCGCCACCATCTGCCGCAAGGTGGCCAAGCGCAAGGCGGCCGGCTCGCTCAAGGGCCGCGCCACGGTGACCTCCGCCAACCTGGCCCGCTACCTGGGGCCGCCGCGCTTCCAGGAGCTGGCGGTGGAGCGCACCAACCGGGTGGGCGTGGCGACCGGGCTGGCCTGGACCGAGACCGGGGGCGACGTGCTCACCGTGGAGGTCACGGTGCTGCCCGGCAAGGGCGAGCTCCTGCTCACCGGCAAGCTGGGCGACGTGATGCGCGAGTCGGGGCAGGCCGCGCTCTCCTACGCCCGGGCGCGGGCCGCCAAGCTCGGCCTCGACAAGTGGTTCTATCGCGACATTGACATCCACGTCCACGTGCCCGAAGGGGCCATGCCCAAGGACGGGCCCTCCGCCGGCATCACCATGGCCACGGCCCTGGTCTCGGCGCTCACCGGAGTCCCCACCCGCCCCGAGGTGGCGATGACCGGCGAGATCACGCTGCGGGGCAACGTGCTCCCGATCGGCGGGATCAACGAGAAGGCCGTGGCCGCTCGCCGCGCGGGGGTGACCACCGTGGTCATCCCCAAGGGCAACGAGAAGGATCTGAGCGAGCTGCCGGCCGACGTGCGCGCCGGGCTCGAGTTCGTGACGGTCGAGTCCATGGACCAGGTGCTCGACCACGCCCTGTCGGCGCCCTCCGAGCCCGCCCGGCAGGACCAGGGCGAGGCCAAGGGGGAGCCGCCGCTCTACGCGCACTAGCGTCCCCACGGCCGTCCGCGCCGGCCCTCGGCACAATCCGGTTGCGCCTCCGGGCGCGGGGGACTAGCCTCCCGCTCACCTGGGGAAGGCGTAGGCATCGGAACGAGCGCGGCCTTCCGCTTCGGACCGCGCCCGGCGCCACGCCGCCGGGCGGCCGCGGCCGCGCCGCGGCCGCTCCCTCCTTGGGATCGGGCATCCCGCTTCCACCCCCACGAAGGAGGGCAACGATGAGCTGTCTACCCGTCTCCCGTAGCGCGTTCCATCGTCCCGCCCGCTGGAGTCCCTGGCTGCTGCTGGCCTGCGCGCCCGGCTTCGCCTGGGCGCAGGGCACCGGCGCCAACGGCGTCAGCCCGCCTCGCAGCGTGCAGCAGGCGCTCTCCAGACGGAGCGCGTGCACTTCCAGGCCGTTACCACCGGGCGCTGCATGCGGCTGGCCGCGGCCGGCGTGCGCACGCGCAACGCGCCGCCGGCCCCTCCGACCAACGGCGGCATCATCCTGCTCCCGCCCGGACCCGCGCCCGGCAACATCATCTGGGCCGGGCTCTACTGGGTGACCCTCTTCAATCCACCCCCGCCGGGCTCGTCCCCGCCGCTGGCCGCGTCCGTGACCCTGAACGGGAACCCGGTGACCCCCGAGCCGCTGGGCACCACCGGCTCGCCGTGCTGGCCGGAGGAGGCGGCGGTGGCGTACTTCGCGGACGTCACCGGCTTCGTCGCGGCCGGCCCCAACGTGGTCGCGGGCCTGGACGACTCCGGAGGCCCTCCGGGCGTGCCTCCCGAGACCGAGGGCGCCTCGCTGGTGGTGGTCTACGAGTCCGACAACAGCTCCGCCTGCGAGATCATCGTGACCGACGGCAACGACCTGATCCGGGACATCACCCAGTGGGACAACCCGCTTCCGATCACCTGCGGAGCGAATCGGTTCTCGAACCTCTACTTCGTGGGCGGCGACGGGCAGGAGGCGTCGGACGACCAGAGCTGGAACTTCGCGGCACTGGGCGACGGCGACGACTTCGACGGCAGCGACCCGGTGGCGCCGGGCGCGGCGTTCCTGGGGTGGGACACCGACCAGCAGCCCGGCGGCTGGAGCGTGCTGACCGGAGGTCCCAACGTGGCGTCCGCCTCCTCGACGTTCATTGACTGCATCAACTGGGTGGCCACGGCGATCGAGGTCGGGGTGAGCCAGGACTGCCGGCCGACGCCCGTGCGCCCGAGCACCTGGGGCAGGCTCAAGACGCTCTACCGATAGCGAATCCGGACGGTTCGGCAGCCCCCGAGAGCCTCCGCGGCGGCGGAGGCTCTCGCGTTCAGGCCCGCGCCGCGACCGGCCGCCCCGCGTCCTCCAGCGCCGCCTCCAGGCAGCGCCGGGTGGCGGCGCAGCTCTCGTCCCACGTGTGGCCCCGGCACGCCTCGCGGCACTGGGCTCCCAGGCGCCGGCGGCGCTCGGGATCGAGCGCCAGCGCCTCCAGGTGATGGGCGATGGCCTCGGGTCGCGGGGACTCGAGCACGGCCCGGGGAGCCGCGGCGCGCAGCAGCTCGGCGGCCCCCACGCGCGCGCTCGTCACCACCGGCACGCCGCAGGCCATGGCCTCGAGCACGCTCATGCCGAATTCCTCGAGGAGCGCCGGGTGCACCAGGAGGTCGAGGGCGTGGTAGACGCGCTCCACGTCGCGGACCGGCGGCAGGAACCGGACCCCCTGCGCGCGCTCCCGTCCGCCGGCGGGACGCCAGCGCGAGTCGTGTCCCACCACCACGGCGCGCACCCGGCGGCGCGCTTGCGGCGAGAGCAGGGCGAGCGCGGCCAGCAGGCGGTCCACGCCGCGCTTGGCGAAGTCCCCGGACGTCACGAGCCCCACCAGCACCTCCTCGTCCGTCACCCCCAGCCGGCGGCGCGTCTCGGGGCCCAGCGCGGCCCGCTCCTCCGGCCGGAAGCGCGCCGGGTCGTAGCCGGGATGGACGACGGTCACCGCCTCCTCCGGCACTCCGAAGCGGCCCGTCAGTTCGCGCTTCATCAGCTCCGAGTTGGCGATGAGCCGCCGGAAGCGGCGCTCGCGCAGGACGCGCGCGTGGAGCGCACCCACCCCCGAGCGCGCCGGGAGCGGCCGGCCATGCACCGCTTCGTGGGCGGCGTGCACGCAGTTGTGCAGGCTCAGCACGTCCTGGTCGAGGAGGTCGCCATGGCCCCACACCAGGTCGCTGCGGGCGGCGCGCGCCGCGCGCGACGCCGCCCGGGCGAAGAACCGTCGCTTGAGCTGCCGCCCCAACGGCCAGACCGCCACGCGATGCGGCTCGCTGCCGGTGGCGCGGATGCGCTCGGGCTCGAGCCGCTCGGCGAACACGTGCACCTCCCAGCCCAGGGCGGCGAGGCGGCGGGCGTGCTCGAGCACGATCCCCGTGAGGCCGGTGAGGCCGGCGACCTGGCGGGCGGCGATCGCGATGCGCGTCATGGCGTGGGGGTGGAGCCGGGGCGGCATGCGCCGTGATGTCCCGCCAGCTTGCGCCGCATGGCGACATACTACATCGCGCGCCGCGGCTTGCCCCCCTGCGGCCCGCCTGTTAGGCTCGCGCGCGTCTCGCCACGCCCATTCCACCCTCACCCGGAGCGCCGATGCACCCCATCAAGGCCCGCCTGTTCACGCCCGGGCCGGTCGAGATTCCGGTGCGCGTGCTGCAGGCCATGTCAGTCCCCCAGCCCCACCACCGCACCGAAGGGTTCCGCGGGATCTTCCAGGAGGTGAGCGCACAGCTCGCCCGGCTCCACGGCACCCAGGGCGAGGTCTTCATCCTGGCCGCCTCGGGCAGCGGAGCGATGGAGGCGGCCGCCGTCAACGTGCTGGCGCCCGGGGAGGCGGCGCTGGCGATCGCCGGCGGGAAGTTCGGCGAGCGCTGGGCGGAAATCTTGAGATCGCTGGGCGTCCCGTGCGAGGTGCTGGAGGTGGAATGGGGCCACGCGGTGGACCCCAACCGGGTGGCCGAGCGCCTGCGCGCCCGCCCCGAGCTGCGCGCCGTGTTCGGCACCCACAGCGAGACCTCCACCGGGTCGCTGCACGACGCCCGGGAGCTGGCCCGGGTCTGCCGCGAGCACGACCGCCTGCTGGTCCTCGACGGCATCACGGCGGTCGGGGTCCACCCGCTGCCGCAGGACGAGTGGGGCGTGGACGTGGTGGTGTGCGGCTCGCAGAAGGGGCTGATGGCCCCGCCCGGGCTGGCCACGGTGAGCCTGGCGCCGCGCGCGCGGGCCCGCATCGAGGGCGAGCGCCTGCCGCGCTGCTACTTCGACCTGCGCCGCTACCGCAAGGGGGCCCCCACCGGCGACACGCCCTGGACCCCGCCGGTGAGCCTGGTGCTCGCGGTGCGCGAGGCGCTGGCCATGATCTTCGAGGAGGGCCTCGAGGCGGTCTACGAGCGCCACCGGCGCGTGGCCCTCGCCACCCGGGCGGGCGCGCGCGCCCTGGGGCTGGAGCTCTTCCCGCGCGACCCCTCGCACGCGGTGACCGCCGTGCGGGCCCCGGCCGGGATGGACGCCGGCGCCGTCGTGAAGCACCTCAAGGCGGCCCACGGCATCACGGTGGCGGGAGGACAGGATCGCTTGAAGGGGAGGATCTTCCGGGTCGGCCACATGGGGAACTACGACGCGGCGGACATCCTGGGGCTGCTGGGCGCGCTGGAGGAGACGCTGCTCTCGCTGGGGCTCCGGGTGCGGCCCGGCGCGGCCGCGGCGGCGGGGCTGCCGGAGCTGTTCCCCGAGCCGGTGCCGGCGCGCTCGGAGCGCGCTTGAAGGTCCTGGCGGCCGACCGCATCGCGGCCTCCGCGCTGCGGCGCCTGCGCGAGGCGGGGCTCGAGGTGTTGGAAGCCTCCGGCTTGCAGGGCGAGGCGCTGGCCCAGGCGCTGCGCGGCTGCAGCGGGCTCATCGTGCGCGGCGCCACCCGGGTGACCGCGGCGGTCATCGAGGCCTCGCCCGAGCTGCGCGTGGTGATCCGGGCCGGCACCGGCACGGACAACATTGACGCCGCCGCGGCCCGGGCCCGCGGCGTGAGGGTGATGAACACCCCGGCGGCCAATGCCGTCTCGGTGGCCGAGCTGGTGTGGGGGATGATCCTGGCCCACCGCCGCCAGCTGGTGGAGGCCGCGTCCTCGATGCACGAGGGTCGCTGGGAGAAGGCCCGCTTCCAGGGCGCCGAGGTGGCCGGGAAGACGCTCGGCCTGGTGGGCTTCGGCCGGATCGCGCGCGAGGTGGCCAGGCGGGCGCGCGGCTTCGGGATGGTGCTCCTGGCCCACGACCCCCTGCTGGAGGCCTGGCCCGCGGAGTTCCCGGACGTGGAGCGGAGCGCGCTGGAGCCGCTGCTGGAGCGCGCCGACGTGCTCTCGCTCCACGTGCCGCTCACGGCGGAGACGCGGAGTCTGATCGATGCCCGCGCGCTCGCCCGCATGAAGCCCGGCGCGCTGCTTGTGAACTGCGCGCGCGGCGGCGTGGTGGACGAAGGCGCGCTGCTCCAGGCGCTGGACGAAGGCCGCCTGGGGGGCGCGTGCCTCGACGTCTACGCCGAGGAGCCGCCGCGCGACGCCGCGCTGGTGAAGCACCCGCGCGTGCTGTCCACGCCGCACCTGGGCGCCTCCACGCACGAGGCCCAGGCGCGCGCGGGGGAGGAGGCCGCCGCGCTCATGATCGAGGCGCTTCGCGAGCTGGCCGTGAAGTAGGCGCCGAGGCCGTCCGCCGATGGGTCCCGGCCGCCCCCCGCGCCGCGGCTGGCTGCTCGCCGGCCTGCTGGCCCTGGGCTTCCTGCTGCGCCTGGCCGTCTCCCTGCGGCCCCTGCAGGTGGTGGACGACCTGGCCGTCCCGGACGACGCCTACCTGTCGCTCACCCTGGCGCGCAACATCGCCCGCGGGCTGGGCCCGCTCTACGGCCTGGACCCCACCAACGGGTTCCAGCCGCTCTACGTGTTCCTGATGGCGCCGGCGTTCCGGCTGTGGCCCGACGATCCCCACGCGCCGCTGCGCGTGGCCTTCGTGCTGCTCGCGCTGTGCGACGCGCTCGCGCTGCTGCTGATGGTGCGCTGGCTGCGGCGTGTGAGCGAGTGGCGCTGGACGCCCGAGCTCTTCGGGCTCTGCTGGGCGCTCAGTCCCTACGCCGTCCTGACCGCGCTCAACGGCCTCGAGACCGCGCTCTCCTTCTGCCTGCTGGTGGCCGTGCTCGACCGGCTCTCCCGGTGGCGCGCGGCGCCCGCCCTCGCCTCCGCCCGGCGCGGGCTCGCGTTCGGTGCCCTGCTGGGACTGGCGGCGCTGGCCCGCGTGGACAACCTGCTGCTCTGGCCCGTGGTGGCGCTCGTGCTGATCGGGACGCTGGCGCGCCGCGAGGTCCCGGCCCCGGCGCTGGCGCGCTGGGTCGCGGCGGCGGGGGTGGCGGCCGTGGGGGTCATCCTGCCCTGGCTGCTCTACTCGTGGAGCTACACCGGGCAGCTGTTCCCGGTGAGCGGGCGGGCCGTGCGCTACTGGGCGCTCACCCGGGTGGACCACAACCCCACCTGGGGCAACTTCTACTGGCCCATGGTCCGGCAGGCCGCGGACGTCGTCCTGCGCAAGCAGGCGCTCCACCTGGCCCTGGGGGCGGTCGTGCTGGCGGGCCTGGCGTGGCTCCGGCCCCGGGTCCCGGCGCGGACCGTCGCGCGCCGGCTCGGCGAGCTCTGGCCGATGGCGCTCTTCGGGGCCCTGCTCTTCGCCGCCTACACCGGCTTCGTCTTCGGCTACTGGCACCTGCCGCGCTATCTCTTCCCGCTCTCGCTGGTCTTCGGCTTCGCGGCCTTCACGCTGCTCGACGTCCTCGCGGCGCGCCTCGAGCCGGGCGGAACGCGCCGGGCGCTGGCCGCCCTCGCCCTCCTGCTGGTCGTGGCGGGCAACGTGGTGCAGCCGGCGTTCCAGCGGCTCTTCTCTCGCAGGCTCTACGGCACGTGGGGCTACATGCGCGTGGGGGAATGGGCGCGGGATCGCTTCGTGCCGGGGACCCGCATCGGCGGGTCGCAGACCGGCGCCCTGGGCTACTTCGGCGATTCGCTGGTGGTGGTGAACCTGGACGGCGTGGTCAACCGGGCCTGCTACGAGGCGCTGCGCCGCAAGCTCTACTGGCCGTACATCCGCAGCACCGGGATCGAGTACATCGTCTGGCAGGACGACATCGGGCTGGTGGCCCGGGAGTCGAGGGACTTCGATCCCCGGGAGCTCGAGTTCGTCGAGACGGTGCCGGGCGTGCGCACCTGGGGAGAGGGATGGTACGTGTACCGGGTGGTGAGACCTCCGCCGGGTCCGCGGCCGTGAAGCGCCCGCGGCCTGCGGCTCACCTCCGCGCCCGGTCGTTCAGCGCTCGCCCCGTCCCGCCGGGGCGCTCCCCTTGAGCGCCTCCTCCAGGGACTTGACGCGCGCCTCGAGCGACCGGTTGCGGTCACGCTCCTCCTCCACGCGCCGGCGCAGCTCGACGAGCTCGGCGCCGCTCTCGCCGCGCAGGCGCGCCATGGCGTTGCGGCCCGCGCGCTTGACCGGCTCCTCGGCATCGCGCGCCACCGCGCGTCCCCGCGCGTC
>JBBIHL010000067.1:0-6382 GCA_037447075.1 Candidatus Eiseniibacteriota bacterium
CGTGGTGTTGGACGCCCTGGCGGGCGCCGATGGGGCGCGCCTGCTCGTGGCGGGAACGGGCCCCGAGCGCGAGCGACTCGCGGCTCGGGCTCGCGCCCGCGGCGTGCGTGCCGAGTTCCTGGGCTTCGTGCCCCGTGAGCGCCTGGCCGAGACCTTCGCCCGCGCCCGGTGCCTGGCCCTGGCCGCGCGGCGGGGTGAGGGCTTCCCCAACGTGGTGCTCGAAGCGATGGCGCACGGTGTCCCGGTGGTGGCCACGCCCGTGGCGGGGACCCGCGACCTCGTGCGCGACGGCTGCAACGGACTGCTCGTGCCCATCGGCGACGTGGCCGCGATGCGCGGGGCGCTCGAGCGGCTGCGCCGCGACGACGCGCTGCACGGGCGGCTGCGCGGCGCCGGCCGCGAGACCGCTGCCGCCCACGCCTGGGAGCGAGTGACGCCGCTCCTGGAGCAGGCGCTGGCCGAATGGGTCACACCCTGAACCGCGGGCGGCTCTGCTTCCACGCGCCGCTGGTCTACCCGCTTCTGGCCGAGCAGCGCATCGAGTTTGCCGGCGGGGCCCAGGTGCAGCAGGTGGCCATGGCCCGCGGCTTGATCGAGCGCGGCTTCGAGGTGTCCATGGTGACCTACGACTACGGCCAGCCGCAGGTCGAGAGGCTCCAGGGCATCACCCTCATCCGCTCCTTGCGAATCGAGGAGGGACTTCCCGGCGTTCGCTTCTTCTACCCGCGCCTGTGGAAGACCCTGACGGCGCTGGGGCGCGCCGACGCGGAGGTCTACTACACGCGCGGTCAGGGCTGGTGGTGCGGCGTGACCTGCCAGCTGGCCCATGGGCGCCGGGCGGCGTTCGTGATGGGCATCGCGCACGACGACGACGTGCGCCGCGACCTTCCCCGGCTGGGGAACCCCCGTGACCGCTGGTCCCATCGCTGGGCGCTCCGACATGCCGATGGCCTGGTCGTGCAAAACCCGACCCAGCGCGAGACGCTGCGCCGTGATCACGGGCGCGAGGCGGAACTGGTGCGCAACCTGATCGAGCTGCCGGAGCGGGCGGTGGATGCCGGGAGCGGCCGCGCCGTCGTATGGCTCGCCACCTATGCCGCGTCCAAGCGGCCGCGCTGGTTCGTGGAGCTGGCGCGGAGGCTCCCCCAGCATCGCTTCGTGATGGCCGGGACCCTGTTGCCCCCTCCCAACACCGCGGAAGAGTGGGAGGCCTGCCGCGCCGAGGCGGGGCGGTTGCCCAACCTGGAGGTGCGCGGGTTCGTGCCGCGGCACGAGCTGGACGCCTTCTACCGGGACGCGGCGCTGTTCGTGCACACCTCGCCGGCCGAGGGCGCCCCCAACGCATTGCTGGAGGCCTGGGCGCGCGGAGTGCCGAGCGTGTCCTGCGTGGATCCGGAGGGGGCGGCGGCGAGGGAGGGGCTGGGCAGCGTGGTCCGTGACCTCGACGGCCTCCAGCACGAGGTGGCGCGCTGGATGGCGTCGCCCGGATCGCGGCGCGAGGCGGGCATGCGCGCCCGCGAGCACATCCGGCGGGACTATTCCGCGGACACGGCGCTCGACCGGCTGGCGGCGATCTTCGGGCGCGAGGTCACGCGGGTCCGGGGGCGCCGGCGGTCGTAACCTGCACCCGCGGCACTACGAGCGGCGGCGGGGCGGCCGGGGTCCGGTCCACGAAGACGCGGTGCCACAGCTCGAGCGAGAGCAGCGTCCACAGCTCGCGCGCGCGGTCGCGGCGGCCCTCCACATGGTCGCGCAGCACGGCCTGCAGGGCACGCTGGCGGTAGTAGCCGCGCGACAACGCGGTCGAGGAGAGAAGCGTGTCGCAGAGCAGCTCCTTCAGCGGGCCCCGGAACCACGGGGAGAGCGGCACCTGGAAGCCGACCTTGGGGCGATCCACGACGTGCGCCGGGACCAGCCTGCGCGCCAGGCGCTTGAGCAGCGCCTTGCCGTCGAGCCCCTTCACCTTGAGCCGCTGGGGCAGCCGGGCCGCCCATTCCACCAGCGTGTGATCGAGCAAGGGGACCCGCGCCTCGATCGAAGCCGCCATGCTCATCTTGTCCATCTTCATGAGCAGGTCGTCCGGCAACCAGAGCAAGGTGTCGGCGTGCAGCATTCGATCGAGCGGGGCGCGGGCGCCGCTGGCGGCCAGCGCCCGGGCGAACGCCTCCACCCCGGGATCGCCGTCACGGGCCAGCTCCGGCGCCAGCAGCCGCACCTGCTCGTCGCCCGGGAAGGCCGCGAACCACGAGGCGTAGCGCGCCGCCTCGTCGCGGAACCGGGCGCTCCGCCCCAGCACCTGCAGGCGTCTCATTCCGAAGGGGAGGTGGCGCACGGCGCCCTCCAGCAGCAGCGAGCGCAGCGGGGCAGGCCACGAGGCCACCCGGCGCACCCAAGGGTCCGCGGCGTACTTGGGATAGCCCGCGAAGGTCTCGTCCCCGCCCTCGCCGGTGAGGACCACGGTGACGTGCTCGCGCGCGAGGCGCGAGACGAGGAACGTGGGGATGGCCGCAGGCTCGGAGAGGGGCTCGTCCTGGTGCCAGGCCATTCGCGCCAGCTCGTCGCACAGACGCCGGGCGTCCACCACGAGCTCGTGGTGATTCGAACGACAGTGCTCCGCGACGGCACGCGCGTACGGACGCTCGTCCCACCGCCCGGCCTCGTCGAACCCCACCGAGAACGTCTCGACCGGCCGACCCATGAGTCGCGTCATGATGGCGACCACGACGCTGGAGTCCACGCCTCCGGAGAGCAGCGCCCCCAGGGGCACGTCGCTCATGAGCCGCAGACGGACGGAGGTGGTGAGCCGTTCCTCGAGCTCCGCGAGCGCCTCCTCGTCGCCGGGAGCGAGCTTGGGCTCGAACGCCAGCTCCCAGTAGCGTCGCGCCGGACTCGGGCAGCCGCCCTCGACGCTCATCACGTGGCCGGGCGGCAGCTTGAAGATCCCCCGGAAGAGGGTGCGGGGCGCGCAGGTGTAACGCAGGCTCAAGTACTCGCGGAGGGCTGCCGCGTCCACCGCGCGCTCGATGCCCGGGAACGCGAAGAGCGCCTTCACCTCGGAGGCGAAGGCGAGCCCATCGGGCGTCCGCGCCCAGTAGAGGGGCTTGATCCCCAGCCGGTCCCGGGCGAGGAGGAGCCGCCGGCGGGGGCGGTCCCACAGGGCGAAGGCGAACATGCCGCGCAGCCGGTCCACGCAGCCGTCGCCCCACTCCTCGTAGGCGTGGACGATGCCCTCCGTGTCGCTCTGGGTCCGGTAGCGGTGCCCGCGGCCCTCCAGCTCGCGGCGCAGGTCGGCGTGGTTGTAGACCTCGCCGTTGTAAACGATCCACACGCTTCCGTCCTCGTTGGACATGGGCTGATGCCCGGTGACCAGGTCCACGATGGAGAGCCGGCGGAAGGCGAACCCCAGGCCTGGCTCGCGGTGGAAGCCGGAGTCGTCCGGGCCGCGGTGGACCAGCGTGGCTGCGGCGGCAGCCAGGCTCACCGCGTCCACATTGCCCCCGGCCCGGTCCAGGTATCCCGCAAAGCCGCACATGGCGCTGCTCCTACTGTGACCCGCCCGCGGCCCGTGCACGCCCCAGCATCCACACGTACCCCAGGCCAGCGAGCCAGAGCAGGATGACTTCGATCCCCATGCGGTACCTCATCCGCATGAGGTAGATCGAGCTCAGGAGCGTGTAGCTGAGCACGGCGAGCGGGAAGTGAAGCACACCGCACGACGCCGCGCGCCAGGTGCCCACGGCGGCACCCGTGTAGAGCGCCACGCTCCAAAGCCCCTGCGCCCAGTCCGACAGGCGGTGACGGTAGGGCGTCTCCGTGACGGTCCGGGGGTAGAGCGCCCACAGACTACCCATCTTGATCAGATAGAGGTGCAGCGCCCGGAGTGGGTTCTCACGGATCCACCGCACCGCCTCGCGACGGTAGACCGCCTCCCGGTCCACGGGATTCTCGACCGCGTAGACCCGTTCGACCAGCCACGCCGGCGCCGCCGGGATCGAGTCCGAGGCGCCGGTTGTCGCCGGATTGTTGGCCAGCCACAAGTTCCAGCCGCCCAGCGTGGTGACGAGATACCAGCGCCCGTGGAGCCGAAGGTTGCGCGCCATCCAGGGCAGCAGCGTGGCCGCGAACGCCAGGGCCAGGCACACGGCGCCCAATGCCAACGCCCGAGGCCGGCGCCGAAGCGTCCAGGCCGCCCCCAGAGCCAGGCCTGGAACCAGCGCCAGGGCGGTCGGCTTGATCAAGGTCAGCAGGCCCAGGAGTCCCCCGGCAAGCAGCCACCATCTCGCGGTGGCTCGCCGTACCGCCGCCGCGAAAGCTCCCAGGGCCAGGGCCGAGCAGAGGAGGATCAAGTTCTCGGGGTACTGGGTGATGGGCAGGAGGGCCATCACGGGGTGGAAGGCGGCCAGCGCCGCCGCCACCAGCCCCGCAGCGGGAGTGAAGAGGGCGCCGCCGATGGCCCCCACCAGCGCGACCGTACCGGCCGAGAGCACCCCTTCCGCCACGCGCAAGGCCAACAAGTCGCGCCCGGCCACCGCGTAGACGGCGGCGACGAACGTCGGGTAGAGCGGGGCGTAGAGAGTCTGGTCACCGTAGGTGTGGCGAGTGAGCAGCTCCCAGCCCATGGATTCGTAGTAGCGGCCGTCCGGGAAGAGCAGCGCCCGAGGCGCCGTGAGCACGATAACCAGCCGCAGCACGAGGGCGGCCCCGATCAGGGCCGCCCACGCGGCCCGGCGGCGTGCCAGGGAGGCCAGCGCGCCGCTCACGCTGCCCGCGGCAAGGAGGGGAGCTCCTGTGCCGGCGCGACCTCGTGCCGCGAAACGCGGTGTGCGGAGACGATGAGGGCGAACATCACCCAGACCTGCACCTGGTAGATCGAGTTGCGCAGGTAGTCGATCTTGACCTGGTCCACGATGAACACAAAGAGCATGGCGTGGCCGATGACCAGAAAGCCGGTGGCGAAGTTGGCGTGGAACAGGTCGTCCGTCCGGGGCTTGGAGAGCCTCCAGAGGCGCCACAGCAGCCACAGGAAGAAGCCGAGGCCCACCATTCCCACGATGTTTGCGTAATAGAGGTAGACGTTGTGGGGCCACGGCCAGTAGGTGAGGCCCTTCTCCAGCGAGTAGTAGGGGCCGTGGCCCAGGAGGGGGTGCTCCAGCCAGCGCTCGAAGGCGACGTCCCAGATGCCCACGCGGGTTTCAGGGATGAGACCCCGGAACTTCGAGCCCGAGAGGCGCACCAGCAAGTCGGCCGAGCGGGTGAAGTTGGCCACGTAGTAGTTCATTGCCACCACGGAGCCGACTACGAATCCGCTCACCAGCACGAGCTTCACGAAGCTAATGCGCCTCCGCAGCACCCAGAGCAGGTACACCACCCCGGCTGCCAGCGCGACGAACGCCCCGCGCGTCACGGTCGCGAACAGGATGAAGAGCACCATCAGCCACAGCAGCCCGTACATCCAGCGGCGGGTCTGTGAGCGCGCGCGGAGGAACAGGTAGGTCACCAGCAGCAGGCTGGTTGCGCTGTATTCCGCCAGCAGCTCGTAGTCGAAGAATGGCCCGCCCACGCGCACCCCCTTGGTGCCGAACAGGCTGGCTTCCGAGTGTCGGAAGTCAATCCATCCCGGGATGAAGGCCTGGAAGGGGTGGTTGAGCTCCCAGATCGAGAGCAGGCACACGAGCAGAATCGAGAAGGCCTGGAAGTTGAGGAGGCGCTCGAGGTCGGCCGACCTGCGCACGTTGTTGACGATCATGTAGAACAGAACGAGCGAAGCCAGCACCAGCGAGGTGTTGAGCAGCGCCCACGGCACATAGGCGGGCTTGGCGATGTTGTAGAAGCTCAAGGTGTAGGCCATCAGCAGACCTACGATGGGCGCATCGAGCGGGGTGCGCCGCGGGGGCGACTGCTTGAGCTGCGTGATACGCAGCAGCCATACGAGGAGCATGAGCAGGATGAAGGCGATGTTGGTGCTACCGTACGAGGTGCCGCGCGGGAAGGGGAGAGCCAGGAGCAGCAGACACAGGCCCGAGAGCGTGTCCAGCTTCCAGGCGGCTCCGAAGATGAGGACGGCGGCGATCACCTGGATCACTCGGGTGTTGGGATCCACGAACTGCGCACCCAGCACCGCGGCCACGGCGCAGAACCCTAGCACGCCGGCGACGCGCAGCAGGACGTCCACGCGCGGCGAGAGGGAGAGCGCGTGGAAGGCGCGACCGAGGGAGCGGCCCCGCCCGGCGGCGGTGATCGGGGTCGGGGGAGAGGAAGCGTGCACGGGTCGGCAGGTCGGGTCTGGCTGGCTGGCCGGGGGCGGTCGGAAGCGCCACGAGACCACCTCGGGTCCAACGGGTGGGCCCGAATCGCCGCCCATTATAGCAGGGCCAAAGGCCGC
>JBBIHL010000067.1:6482-9763 GCA_037447075.1 Candidatus Eiseniibacteriota bacterium
CGGGTCCAACGGGTGGGCCCGAATCGCCGCCCATTATAGCAGGGCCAAAGGCCGCCTCCAATCCTCCACGCCGGCGGCCCGTCCCGCGCGCGGCGGATCCGGCGTGCCCCACAGTGCAAGCCGCGGGTTTCGGCGGCTCAAGCGCCGCCTTTCCGGTTGAAGCGCCACAGCCCCCCGCGCGACCACCCGCCCGCCCGCTCGGCCGAGTCCCCCAGCCGGGCAAGCCCGGCCGGATCGAACGTGCAGAAGACCGCCCGCCCCGCCCGACGCGCCGAGGCCAGGGCGGCCCGCACCCGCTTGGGATGCGTGCAGGTGAACACGATCTCCACGTCGGTGCGGAGCGGCTCGGCGTAGCGGAAGTAGCGGAGGACCGTGCCTTCCGACCAACAGCTCAAGACCACCGCGCGGGCAGGCAGCGCGGTCATCACTCCGCGGCCGAAGCGCTCCCATCCCGGGTCCGCGCGCAGCGGGCTCCAGAGGCGCGGCCATTGCTCCCACACGTGGACCAGGGTGGCGGTTCGCGCCCAGCGTGGAGGCGGGGTGGCCCAGTTCAGGCGCGCGAAAGGAGTCCCCAGGAGCAACGCCGTGGCCGCCGCCACCCCCGGGGCGGTAAGCCCGGCGATCCCCGCCGCCATCAGCTGGGAGAGCGCCCAGAGCCCGGGCAGGACGAAAGCCGTGATGGAGGGGAAGTCCGCGCCCGCCAGCAGAAGGAGCAGGGTGGCCGCGAGCCACAGCGCCAGGAAGAGCCCTTCAGGCCCTGGCCGGCGCCGCAGCCGCCATGCGCCGAGCAGGGCGAGTGGAGCGCCCCACAGGGGGAACTCGTTCAGGCCCAGGTCCAGCGCCAGGAACTTGAGGCGCGGCAGGGGCCGCTCGAAGGCGTGGAAGTGCGTCCGGGCCTCGAGCTGGCGGGCCGAGAGCAGCCACCACGCCCGCTGCAGCCGGTTCTCCGGCACCTTGCCCTCCGGGAAATAGGGCTCCGCGCCGGGGGCCAGCGTGTACTCGATGTAGTTCATCGGCTGGTCGGGGCGATCCTGCGCCACGAGATAGGCGAGGGGCAGCAATCCCACCAGCAGTCCGGCGGCGGCGGCCAACCCGTGGCGAAGGCGCAGGCGGCGCGCGCGCCAGGCCAGCCACAGCGCGGCCGCCAGCACGGGCAGCAGGGAGAGCACCGTGAGGTGGCTCACCAGGCCGGCACCCCAGAGCGCCCCGAGCGCGAGCGCCCCACGTCCAGAGGGTCCGGCCGCGAACCGCACGGACAGGAGGAAGAGCGCCGCGCCGATCGCCAGGGTGAAGGCGTGCGCGCCGGCCAGGGTGGATTCCCGCCACAGCGCGAACGAGAGCGCGAGCGTCAGCGCCGCCACCAGGCCGGCCCAGGCGCGCCCGCTCAATCGGGCGCCGCCGTAGGCCGCCAGCCCCACGGCCAGGGCGCCCGAGACGCAGGAGAGCAGGTTCGCGCGGAAGGCCATGGTTCCGAGCGGCAGGCGGCCGAAGAGCTCCAGCAGCATCACGACCAGCGGGTATCCGGCGTGGGCGATGCCCCCGGTGGCGGCCAGGGTCTGGAACTCGGCGGCGTCGTGGTGCGAGACCAAGGGATGGTTGGTGGCGACGTAGAGCGCCAGCGATGCCAGCCCGGCCGCGAGTCCGGCGGCCGCCGCGCGCGGCGAGGAGCCCCCCGGGCGGCTCACACCGCGCCGAAGCGCTTGCGCGCCAGGAACACCAGGTTCTCCCAGCCGTCGCGCCACTTGCGCAGCTTGACCTCGCCGATCCGCGGCGCGTAGGGGATGTGGATCTCGGCGAAGCGCAGCTCGGCGTGCAGCAGGACTTCGAGCTTCAGCTCCTCGCTGAAGGCCATCCCGTCCGAGGTGAGCTTCAAGCCCGGCAGGATCGCCCGGCGGAACACCCACATGCCCGACTGGCTGTCCCGCAGCGGGCGGAAGAAGAGCGCGCCCGCCGCCAGGGTGAGCACCCAGTTGCCGAACCGGTTGGAGAACGGCATGGCGCGCCGGTCGCTGAGCGGGAAGCGGCAGGCCGAGATGAAGTCCAGCCGGCGCCGGGCCAGCGCCTCCACCAGCTCCGGGATGCGCTCGGGGGGATAGGTGCCGTCGCCGTCGAGCGTGGCCACCACGTCGCCGCTCGCGGCCCGGAAGCCCGCCTTGTAGGCCGCGCCGTAGCCCGGCCGCGTTTCGCTCACCACCCGCGCTCCCAGCGACGCGGCCACCTCGGCCGTGCGGTCGGTGCAGTTGTTGTCCACCACGACCACGTCGTCCACCCCTTCGGGGATGCGGGGAAGGACGTCGCGGATGCCGTCCTCCTCGTTGTGGCAGGGGATGACGACGCACACCTTGGAGCCGCTCAGCATCGGGGAGGTCGGTGGGCGGTCGGCGGGTTGCGCGAGGGGACGGAGGCGGGACCGGAACGGTGCGTCGAGAGCACGCAGGATGATACCAACCGCATGGGTCGGCCACAACGCCACGCGCGCGGGAGATGCGTCCACGGCGGTCTCTCGCACGCCGGGGTGTTGACGCCGCGCCGCCCCGCGCCCCATAGTACGGGATTCACGAGGAGGAACATGACCGCTCCGCCGTCAGACGTCCACCCCGCCGCCGGCGCAGCCGCTCCCCCCGGGGCTCCGCCGGCTCCGGCCACCGCGCGGGTGGCCGCCGTGATCCCCGCCTACAACGAGACCGGCAAGATCGGCGAGGTGGTCCGCAAGATCCCCCGCGCCAGCGTCGCCTGGATCATCGTGGTGGACGACGCCTCCACCGACTCCACCGCCGCCGAGGCCCGCGCCGCCGGCGCCGACGCCGTCATCACCCAGCCCCGCAACCGGGGCGTGGGTGCGGCGATCCGCACCGGGCTCTTCCACGCCCGCAGCCTGGGGGCCACCCACGCCGTGATCCTCTCCGGCGACGACCAGCACGAGCCCGACGAGCTGCCGCGGGTGCTGGGGCCCCTGCTGGCCGGCGAGTGCGACCTGGTCCAGGGGTCGCGCTGGCTGCCCGGGGGACGCACCCCGGGGATTCCCGCCTCGCGCCGCTGGCTCACCCGGCTCTACCCGCGCCTGTTCGGCCTCTTCAGCGGCCATCCGGTGACCGATGGCACCAACGGCTTCCGGGCCTTCCGCCTGGACCTCCTGGACCATCCGCAGATCCGCCTGGACCAGGACTGGCTCGACACCTACGAGCTCGAGCCCTACCTCTACTGGCACGTCATCCGGCGCGGGTGGCGGGTGCGGGGGGCTGGGAGTAAAACCGGAGCGCGACGAGCGGGCGCGACGAGAG
>JBBIHL010000067.1:9773-10513 GCA_037447075.1 Candidatus Eiseniibacteriota bacterium
ACCACGACCGCGGCACCACCAAGATGCGCTTCCTGCGCGACGGCTGGCGCATCCTGCGGCCGCTCGTCCTGATCAAGCTGGGGCTCAAGCGGTGAGGGCGGGGGCCACGCGGCGGGCGTGGCAGTGGCTCCTGGGGATCTTCATCCTGGCCCTGCTGGTGCGCGTGGTCTACCTGGCGGGCGTGCTGGGCCTGCACAGCCCGCTCCCGCTGCGCTACGACGACGGCATCTACCACGACCTGGGTCGCGCCCTCGCCACCGGACAGGGGATGAGCCACGCGGGAGGCCCCACCGCCATCGTGTCGCCGGGCTATCCGGTCTTCATCGGGGCCTGCTACGCGCTGCTCGGCGTGGATCCCGCGGGGCCGCGCCTGGCCCAGGCCCTGCTCGGCGCGCTCACCGCGGTCCTGCTCTCCGCGCTCGCCCTCGAGCTGGGGCTGGGCGCCCTGGCGGCGGCCTGGGCGGGCGTGGTGGCCGCCGTGTATCCCTCGTCCGTGTACTTCACCGGACGATACTTCCCCATGGTCCTGCACCTGTTCCTGCTGGCGCTGGGAGTCTACGCCCTGGTGCGCTGGCGACGCCGCGGCGGGCCGTGGCTCGTGGCGCTGGCCGGTCTCTCGCTGGGCGCCGGGGCACAGGTGCGCGCCGACGTGCTGCTGCTGCTCCCGCTCCTGGCGCCGGCCGTGCTGGTGGCTGACGGCTGGAGCCCGCGCGCCCGCGGGGCCGCGCTTGCCCTGCTGG
>JBBIHL010000068.1:0-10427 GCA_037447075.1 Candidatus Eiseniibacteriota bacterium
CCTCGGCCGCGAGCGCCGCGATGCCGCGGCAGGTCCCGGGCGGGAACAGGGCCGGTCCGTCCCCGCCGGCCGCCGTGACCCGATGCTGCACGTAGCGCTCGACCTCGGCGGCGGGCAGCGGCTCGAGCCTCGCTCGCACCGAGACGCGCTGGCGGAGCGCGGCGAGCGCCGGCTCGGCGAGCCTCGCCTCGAGCGCCGGCAGGCCGACCAGCAGCACCTCGATCGGGCGGTCCACCTGCTGCAGGGCGTTGACCAGCAGGCGCAGCTCCTCGAGCACTTCGGCCGACAGGTGGTGTGCGTCGTCCACGACGACGATCGCGACCTGGCCGGGGCTCGTGGCCTCGGCCAGCGCGCGCTCGAGGCAGGCCATCAGCGCCGGACGGCTGGCGCGTTCCGGAGGATCGGCGCCGAGGCGCCGCAGCAGCTCCTCCAGCAGCTCCTCCCCCGTCGGCACCGGGAGCGCGAGGAAGGCCGCCGCGACGCGCGAGCCCCAGCGCGCGACCGCCTCGTGAGCCAGGGTGGTCTTGCCGGTGCCGGGCTCACCCGTGACGATCAGGAACGGCTCGCGCGACCCCAGGCCGCGGTCCAGCCAGCGCAGGGCCTCCCCCGCCCCGAGGGTCTCGAGGAAGGACTGGCGCGAGTGGATCGGGGCGAACGGGCTGTCGGCGGTCACAGGATCCGGGACTCGGGGTTGGGCCACCGGGCGGAGGCAGGCCACCGAGGTTATCGGCGGGCGGGGCCGACGAATCGAGCCGCGAAAAACCCCGGGCGCCCCTCGGCGGTCTTGCGGCATACTGGCCGGCGGCCGACGACCTCACCGCCGGCCGGCGGTGGCGCCACTCGGAGCGCGTGCCATGGACCTCGCCCCCCTCGCTGCGCCCTGGATCGAGACCGGCCAGCGCCTCGACCGGCGCGGGATCCTCGCCGGAACCGAGGGCAACTTCAGCCAGCGGCTCGCCGACGGCCGCGTCCTGATCACCGCCCGCGGCGCGTTCAAGGGGCGCCTGGGCGCCAGCGACTTCGCGCTGCTCGACCCCACGGGGCGGCGCCTGGAAGGGGCCGAGCCTTCGAGCGAGTGGCGGCTGCACCTGGCCATCTACGCCGGGCACGAGGCCGCCGCGGTGATTCACGCCCACCCGCCGTTCGCCACCGCCCTGGCCGCCACCGCCACGCCGCTGCCCGCCGAGTTCCTGCCCGAGCTGCTGGTGGAGCTCGGGTCCATCCCGCTGGTGCCCTACGCCACGCCGGGGACCGAGGAGGTGCGGCGCGCCGTGGAGCGGCACTACCGGGCGGGCAACGCCGCGCTGCTCGAGCGCCACGGCGCCGTCGCGCTGGGGCAGGACCCGTGGCAGGCCTGCGCGCGCATGGAGATGCTGGAGCGCGCGGCGCAGGTCTTCACCCTGGCGCGGCTGATCCAGGGCGGCGCGGTGGGGGCGCTCACTGCGGAGCAGGCGCGGGCGCTGCTGGGAGCGGCGGACGCGCGCGGGGCTACGGACGCGTGAGCCGCACCACCGTGCGCTCGGGGGCGCTGCAGCGCGCCGGAAAGCGCGTGAAGGTGAGCGGGAGGGCTCCTGCCAGCTCCAGCGTGTAGGGGCGACCCGCCGCGAGGCACGCGAAGGCGGTGTCCGCGCTGCCGGAAGCCCCGGTGGTGAGCTGCGCCAGCGTGTCCTTGGCGGCGCTGCCCAGCAGGGTGACCGGCTCCCCGGGGAGCGGGGCCCCCGTGTCCGCGTTCTCCAGCTCCACGCGGTGGCGCTCGATCGCGGCGGGCGCCGCCCCGCCCCGAACGCGCAGCACGAAGTGGCGCGAAGGCTGGATCAGCTTGACGATGAAGGGCCGCGCCGGCGCGCCGCTGATGCGCACCGCCGTCTCGCCCACGGTGACCACCTGCGCGCACACGTCCCCGCTGCGATGGGCGAGCGGAACCAGCACGAAGGTGGTGTCGTCGGCGCGCTGCAGGTCCAGGCCGTCGAAGCGCTCGCAGGCGTCGGGCCCGTACCAGTGCGCCTTCACCAGCAGGCTCTGGCCCGCCCCCACGGAGTCGGGCGCCGTCACCGCCAGGATCCGGGCGATGTGCTGCTCGGTGTCGCGACCGCAGGCCGGCAGGCACAGGCCGAGCAGCGGCGCCGCCAGGCAGGCGACCCGGATCATCCGCGGGAGCGGGACCGGGATTCGTCGAAGCACGCGTGCCATCGCCCGTAGTCTACCCCACGGCGGCGGCTCGCAGGGCGCCCGACAAACGGAGGCCGCGGCCCGGAGTCAGGGGCCGCGGCGCCGTTCGGTGCCGGCGGGGCGCGGCGTCAGCCGAGGTGCGGCTGGATGCGGCTCACCAGCGTCTGCTTGGGCACGGCGCCGACGATCTGCACCGCCGGCTTGCCGTCCTTGAACAGGATCAGCGCGGGGATGTTGCGGACGCCGTAGCGCATGGGCGCGCCCGGGTTCTCGTCCACGTCCACCTTCACCACCTTGAGCTTGCCCGCGTATTCCTTCGCGACCTCCTCCAAGGTGGGGGCGATCATGCGGCAGGGCCCGCACCAGGCCGCCCAGAAGTCCACGAGCACCGGCACCTTGGACGCAAGCACCTCGGTCTCGAAGGTCTGGTCGGTCACCGCGACGGCGTTTGTCATGGATGCACTCCCTCTCTCTCGTTAGAATGGGGCCTGCACCACGTTGGGATGAGGGAGGGGGCCGGAACGATGCAGGCCCTCCCCGAAAGCCCGGAAGCATAGAGAGCGACTTCGGAGGGCGTCAACGGGCGATTCGCACTCGCCGCGCGGAAGCACCCGAACCGCCGCGCGCGGCCGCCTGCTGCCACGATGTTCCCCCTGCGGGACGAGAACCCATCCGGGCGTCCTCCGATCGTGACGCGCGGGCTGATCGTCCTCAACTGCGCCCTGTTCGTCTACGAGCTGATGCTGGGCCCGCAGCTGCGCGGCTTCATCCTCGAGTTCGGGCTGGTCCCCGCCCGGGTCACCAACGCCCTGGAGGTCGGGGATGTTCCCTGGACCCAGACGTTTTTCCCGTTCTTGACCTCCATGTTCCTCCACGGGGGCTGGATGCACCTGATCGGGAACATGTGGTACCTGTGGATCTTCGGCGACAACGTGGAGGACCGCCTGGGCCACCTGGGCTTCCTGGTCTTCTACCTGGCGGCGGGCGTGTTCGCCGCCGCCGCCCACTACATGCTGGGCCCCGGCTCGCGGCTGCCGACGGTGGGCGCCAGCGGGGCGATCGCCGGCGTGCTGGGCGCCTACGCGCTGGCCTACCCCGGCGCGCGGGTGATCACGCTGGTGCCGCTCTTCCCCTTCTGGCAGGTGATGGCGCTGCCCGCCGTGCTGGTGCTGGGCCTGTGGTTCGTGCTGCAGTTCTTCCAGGGCGCCCTGGCGCTGAGCTTCGCGCGCACCGGGGGCGTGGCCTGGTGGGCCCACATCGGCGGCTTTGTGTTCGGGCTCGTCGCCATGGCCGTGCTGGGGCGCGGGCGGCCGGGGCGGCGGTCGCGCGCCTGGGGCTCGTAGTATAATCGCCGCCGGATCGGGCACACCGTCCCCGCGGCCGGGAGCCACGGGCGTTCGCCCCTGACGGGAGGTTTCCTTGCGCCGACAGCTCGACGCGTTGATGCAGGAGCGCGGCCTCGCCGCGCTGGTGGTGCTGGCGATGGACCGCTACACGCCGGCGATGCTGTATTGCACCGGCCAGAACATCGGGCACGGCATCTACGTCCGCGGCGCCGACGGACGGGCGCACCTGGTGCACGACGCCATGGAGCGCGACCAGGCCGCGCGCGCGGGCTGCGACACCTCGGAGTTCTCCCAGCACGGCATGGTCAAGATCGCGCAGGAGGAGCCGGGGCAGCCCGAGGTGATGGGCCGGCTGATCGGCGAGCTGTGCGCGCAGCTCGGCGTGAAGGGGCGCGTGGCCTTCTACGGACCGGTGGACCTCGGCCAGGCCTTCCGCGTGCTCGAGCGCGCCCTGGCCGTCCATCCCGAGATGAGCGTGGACCGCGGCGCGCCCGACGTGCTGATGGTGGCGCGCACCACCAAGGACACCGCCGAGGTGGAGGCCATCCGCCGCGCGGGCGAGGGCTGCACGGCGGCGCTGGCTCGGCTGCGCGAGTTCCTGGCGGGCCTGCGTCCCGCCGGCGAAACCTTCACCGCCAACGGCGACCGGCCGGTGAAGCTCGGCGACCTGCGCGCGCTGATCGGCGAGGAGCTGCTGCGCCACGGCGCCCTGGCCATCGAGGAGGCCATCGTCTCCCAGGGCCGCGACGCCGGAGTGCCGCACAACCGCGGCAACGACGCCGAGCCCCTGCGCCGCGGCGCCCCCCTCATGGTGGACATCTTCCCCGCGCCGGCGGGGGGCGGCTACCACTTCGACGTCACCCGCACCTACTGCGTGGGAACGCCGGGCGAGGAGCTGCGGCGGCTGCACCGCGACGTCTACGACGCCTTCCGCACCGCGCTCGACACGCTGCGGGTGGGAGAGCCCTGCCGCAGCTACCAGGAGAAGGTCTGCGACCTGTTCGAGTCGCGCGGCTACCCCACGCTGCGCCAGAACCCGGGGCTCCACGAGGGCTACATCCACAACCTGGGGCACGGCGTGGGCCTGGACGTGCACGAGGCGCCGCGGCTGGGCGGGCCGCCCACCAACGTCCAGACGCTGGAGCCCGGCATGGTGGTGACCATCGAGCCCGGCCTCTACTACCCCTCGCGCGGGCTGGGCGTGCGGATCGAGGACCTGGTGTGGGTGCGCGAGGACGGCTCGATCGAGAACCTCACCCGCATCCCCTACGCGCTCGAGGTGACGGCTTCCGCTTGAAGCGCCTGCACGAGATCGTCAACCCGCCGCGCCCCGAACGCGCCCTGCTGGTGGGCCACTGCGGCGTCAACGGCCACGGCGAGGTGCGCGAGTCGCTGGCCGAGCTGGAGCTGCTGGCCCGCACCGCCGGCGCCCGCGTGCTGGGCGAGGTGGTGCAGCGCCGCGGCCCGGTGCATCCCGCCACCTTCATCGGCAAGGGCAAGCTGTCCGAGCTCCACGAGGAGGTGGACGGGTGCAAGGCCGACCTGGTCATCTTCGACGACGACCTCTCCCCCGCCCAGGTCCGCAACGTGGAGAAGGCGCTCGGCGCCAAGGCGGTGGACCGCAGCGAGCTGATCCTGGACATCTTCGCGCGCCGCGCGCGCACCCGCGAGTCGCGCCTGCAGGTGGAGCTGGCCCAGCTCCAGTACCAGCTGCCGCGGCTCACCGGCATGTGGAAGCACCTGGAGCGCCAGGCGGGCGGCATCGGCACCCGCGGCCCGGGCGAGACCCAGCTCGAGGTGGACCGCCGGCGCGTGCGCGAGCGCATCGCGTTCCTGAAGCGCGAGCTGGAGAGCATGGACCGCGAGCGCGAGACCCAGCGCCGCAAGCGGCGCCAGGAGCGCCGCGCCACCCTGGTGGGCTACACCAACGCGGGGAAGTCGTCGCTGTTCAACGCCCTGACCCGCGCCCAGGTGCTGGCCGAGGACCGGCTCTTCGCCACGCTCGACTCCACCACGCGCCAGCTGGTGGGGCCCGACCGCCGCCGCGTGCTGCTCACCGACACCGTGGGCTTCATCCGCAAGCTGCCCCACCACCTGGTGGCCTCCTTCCGCTCCACGCTGATGGAGGTGGTGGAGGCCGACCTGCTGGTGCACGTGGTGGACGCCTCCCACCGCGCCTTCCGGGCGCAGATCGAGGCGGTGGACGTGGTGCTCGACCAGATCCTCCCCGAGGCCCGCCCGCAGCTGCTGGTGCTCAACAAGGTGGACCTGATACCGGACGACGAGCGGGCGGGGCTGCGCGTGGAGTTCCCCGGGGCGCTGCAGGTCTCGGCGGTGACGGGCGAATGCCTCGACGCGCTGCGGCGGGCGCTGTGGGAGGAGGCGGCGGGGGTCGCGGCGTCGGCGTGAGGGGAGAGCGGCGGCCCTCGGATTCGACCCGCCGACTTCCCGGCGCCATGGGCTGGCTCGGCCTGGCCCTCGCCCTGCTGCTCGCCGCTGCCGCCTACTCCCGCTGCCTGCGCGTCCCCTTCCAGTTCGACGACATCACCTTCGTTCAGCAGAACCCCGCGCTCCGCGCGCTCTGGCCACCCGAGCGCTGGATCCATTCCGGCAAGCAGGAGACCCGCCCCCTCGTCAACCTCACCTTCGCCCTCAACTACGCCTGGAGCGGGATCGAGCCGTGGAGCTACCACCTGGTGAACCTGGCGCTCCACCTGGCCACGGTGGCGCTGCTCTTCGCCTTCGTGCGCCGCTCGCTGCGCCTGCTGGAATCACCCTGGCCCCGGTGGTCGGGAACGGTGGCGGCCGGCGCGGCCCTGCTGCTTGCGGCGCACACCGCCCACAGCGAGTCGGTGCTCTACATCCAGGGCCGGCCCGGGCTGATGCTCACCGCCTTCGGGCTCGGCGCGCTCACGGTCGCGGCCGGACTGCTGCCGGGCTGGGAGCATGCGCCCCGCCGCACGGCCCGGACCGCGGCAACGGCGGCCTGCGTGGCGGGGGCGCTCTTGAGCAAGGAGTCGGCGGCCGTGCTTCCCCCGCTGCTCCTGCTCTACGACGCGGCCGTCGTGGCGCGCGGGCGCCTGGCCCGGCTGCGGGGTCGCCTGCTGGGCTTCCATGCGCCGCAGTGGGCGATGCTGCTTCTGCTGCCGCTGCTCTTCGCCACGCTGCGCAACCCGCACCGCGGGGTCTTCGGCCCGGGCACCGTGGACACGGCGCGGTTCTACCTCACCCAGCCCGAGGTGCTGCTCTTCTACCTCGAGCTCTACCTGTGGCCGAGCGGCCTGGCGATTGACCGCAGCTTCGCGCTGGCGCGCCCCGAGCAGCTCCTGCCCTGGCTCGCGCTGGCCGCGGTCGCCGCGCTCGCGGGGCTCTCGCTGTGGGCGCTGCGCCGCGCGCCGTGGGCCGGCTTCTGCGCGGCCTGGTGGTGGGCGGCGCTGCTCCCCACCTCGCTCATCCCCAGCCACGAGTTCGTGGCCGAGCGCTACCTGACGTTCGCCACCCCGGCCTTCGCCGCCCTCGCCGCCTGGGCGGCGGCCGCCGGCTGGCGCGAGCTCGCTCCGCCGCCGGCCCGCACCCACGCCGGCTCCTTGGCGCTCACGTCGTGCGCGGCGCTGGCGCTGCTGCTGGGCTGGAACACCTACCGGCACAGCGCGGTGTGGCTGTCGGGGCGCTCGCTGTGGAAGCAGGCGCTGGCCGTCTCCCCGCAGCGCGGTCGCGCCTGGTACCAGTACGGCTGGTTCCTGTGGCACGCGAACGAGTTCGAGGAAGCCGAGCGCGCCGCCCGCCGCGCGCGGGAGCTGGACCCCCACACCTACCAGCCGCTGCTGCTGGTCTCGCGCATCCTGTCCGATACCGGCCGTCCCGACTCGGCGGAGGCCTACGCCCGCGCGTCGGTGACGCTCGCCCCTGCACAGCCCGAGCCGCACGTGTTCCTGGCGCAGGCCCTGATGCAGCAGCAGCGCTGGCGCGAGGCGCTGGAGTCGTGCGAGCGGGCGCTGAAGCTCGACTCCACGCTCACCCTGGCGCCCTACTACCGCGCCCAGTGCCGCGTGCAGCTGGGGGACACGGCGCAAGCCCGGCGGGACGCCTGGGAGCTGGAGCGCCGGCGGCCCGACGCGGGCTTCGGCCCCTACGTGCTGGGGCTCCTGGATCACACCGCCGGCCGCGACTCGAGCGCGGCGCGCTGGTTCGAGCTGGCGCTGCGGCGCGAGCCCGACCACGTGGAGGCGATGGGCAGCTATCCCATGGCGCTGTTCAGGCTGGGCCGCAAGGCCGAGGCCCTGGAGGGCTGGCGTCGCTACTTCGCCGCCACGCGCGCCGATCGCTGGGACTACGTGTCGCTCTACGACTCGGCGCTGTGCCATCAGGCGCTGGGCCACGATGCCGAGGCCGTGCGAACGACGCAGGCGGTGCAGCAGCTCAACCCCGGGCTGCCGGAGCCCTGGATCGAACTGGCCTATACCCTGGCTGCCGCGCGCGATCCGGCGGTGCGCGATCCCAAGGCCGCGCTGCGGGCGCTCGACGAGGGCCTGCGCCGGGTGGGGACCATGACCCCGGCGATCCGCGCGCGGGTGGCGGAGGTGCGTGCGGTCCTGGGGCGCGGCAGATGAGGGGTGGCCGAGCCGCGGCCGCACCCGCTAGACTGGCGCCCGCGACGCCGACCCCGAGGAATACGACGTGACCACCACGCCCACCACCCCGCTGCGCACCCTGCGCTTCGGGCACAGCCCCGACGCCGACGACGCCTTCATGTTCTACGGCTTCCACGCCGGGCAGGCGCGCGTGGCGGGCTGCGAGGTGGTGCACGTGCTGGAGGACATCCAGACCCTGAACCGCCGGGCGCTGGAGCGCGCCGACCTGGAGATCACCGCGGTCTCGGCCCACGCCTACGCCTTCCTCGCCGAGCGCTACGCCGTGCTCGCCTGCGGCGCCAGCATGGGGCTAGGCTACGGCCCCCTGGTGGTGGCGCGCGAGGCCCGGGAGCTGGGGAGCCTGCGCGGGGCGCGGGTGGCGATTCCCGGGAAGCTCACGACCGCGGCGCTGCTGTTGCGCATCGAGTGCCCGGAGTGCAAGCCGGTGAGCGTGCGCTTCGATCGCATCCCGGCGGCGGTGGCGCGGGGCGAGTTCGAGGCCGGGGTGATCATCCACGAGTCCCAGCTCACCTACGCCGAGGAGGGGCTGGTCAAGGTGCTCGACTTCGGCGAGCGCTGGCAGGAGCGGTACCGCCTGCCGGTCCCCCTGGGCCTGGACGTGGTGCGGCGCGACCTGGGGCCCGAGCTGATGCGGGCAGTGAGCGCCGGCTTCCGCCGCAGCATCGAGGCGGGGCTGGCGCACGAGGAGGAGGCGCTGGCCTACGCGCTCCAGTTCGGCCGCGGCCTGGACCGCGAGCAGGGCCGCCGGTTCGTGCGCATGTACGTGAACGAGCTCACGCTCGACATGGGGCCCAGCGGCCGCAAGGCGCTGGAGCAGCTCTACACGCTGGCGGCGGCCGTCGGGGCGATCCCCCAAGCGCCGCGGGTGGAGGTGGTGTAGGGGGCCGTCCGCCGGCCTGCGTAAGGACCGTTGGGACCTTTGATCGGTGCTGCTCGGACCGACCGGCCGACCTCGCCTGATGCCCGAACGACTCGAAGACGCAGCCGTGCGCCTGGCCGCGTTCAGGTGGCTGGAGCAACAGACGAAACAGCACGGAGACGTTCTCCCCCGCGCCTTGCTCGCCTACGGCTTCTTCGACCAAGGCCGGCGCATCCCGCTCCTATCGAGGCAGGGCATCTTCAAGCCGAGCGTCCTGGCCGAGATTCCGCTCTCCATCACCACGACGACGGCCGGGCCATACAGGGATCGGATGAGCCCCGAGGGGCTGATGATCTACAGCTACCGCGGGACGGATCCCAGACATCCCGAGAACGTCGGCCTGCGCAAGGCCATGCAGCGTGAAACCCCTCTGATCTACTTCCACGGACTGGTCCCGGGAAGGTACCTGGTCGTGTGGCCTGTCTACATCGTAGGAGACGATCCCGTCGCGCTGGAGTTCACCGTTGCCGTGGACGACGAGAGGTCCGTCGGCTTTCCGAAGGTGGAATCTCGGGGAACGGATTCGTGGCGGGAGGGGAACGAGAGAGGCAGGCGGACCTACATCACCTCATTGGTCAGGCAGAGACTCCATCAGCGGAGCTTCCGCGAGAGAGTGCTGGAGGCCTATCGCGAGCAATGCGCGATGTGCCGGCTCCGGCACTCCGAACTCCTCGATGCCGCCCACATCATCCCGGACGGAGAACCGGGAGGAGACCCAGTCGTGAGCAACGGCGTCGCACTCTGCAAGCTTCATCATGCCGCCTTCGACGGGTTCTTCGTGGGTATCAGGCCCGACCTGGTCATCGAGATCAGGCGAGACCTTCTCAACGAGGAAGACGGACCGATGCTCACGCACGCCCTGCAGGGGCTTCATGGGAGCAAGATCTGGGTCCCCCGTTCACCCGATCTGCGCCCTAGCGGCGTGAGACTGGAAGCGAGATACGAGAGGTTCGTCGCGGCCCGATCAAGCACCTAGGCCCGGCCCCGTCGAGAACCCGGCTCCGAGGGCTCGGACGCTCGCGGCCGGCTCGAACCTCGGTTCGTCCCCTCAATAACCGGCACTGGATGGTTCCACCCCGGCGCCCCCCGGCTTTCACGCGGCGCGGACGCGCCCTCCGCGGCCCGCGGCCGGCCGCGCCAGCCCTTGCGACCACTGGTAGAGAGGGAACGAGGCCAGCCCCACCAGGATCGCCGCCGCCAGCCCCAGGCCCGCACGCGCCAGCGGGTCGTGGAATGCCGCCTGGGTCGCGGCCAGGGCCGGCCAGGAAGGGAGCGCAGGCGCGGGCAGGGCCAGGGCCCACGCGACCAGCGCCCCCATCGCGCGCGCGAGCGTGTCCCGGA
>JBBIHL010000069.1:0-10397 GCA_037447075.1 Candidatus Eiseniibacteriota bacterium
CCAGCAGGTCGGCCTGCAGGCGCTGCCACGAGACCTGGTAGCCGCGGGCCTGCCCCACGGCGCGCAGCCTGCGGGCGGCGAGGCTGCCGGCCATCAGGCTGCCAAGCCAGGCCACCGCGCCGAGGACGGCGACGACGAGGACCAGCCGCAGGAGGTCGCGCCGCCGCGAGGCGGAGCTGCGCACTTGCCTTTCGCCGGGGAGGTTCCGCATCCCGCCAAGCTAGCCTGGGCGATTCACAGACCGCAAGGCGGCCGCGTTGGCGGCACGGGACCGGAGAGGGGGTTGCCCGGCTCTCCTGGGTTTGTCCCGGGCCATCCGCGTCGAGGGGACCGACCCGGGAGCCGGCCGACCCCACGCTGCGTGGCGCGTCGGGAAACCCGCTCCCTCCGCGCTGGGCTACCGGCTACCTCCAGGCTCGGATCCTCGCTCGCCGCCACCGGCCCTCGAGCGCCGCTCCAGCGCCACCAGCACCGCCGCCTGCAGCACGATCAGCGTGCTGACGATGGCGGCGATGGTCCCGCGCGCCGCCTCGGTCCCCGAAGCCAGGTTGAACGTGCCGTGCCAGAGGGCCACCAGCCCGATGCTGCCGCCCGACCGGTTGTAGAGCCACGTCAGCACGATGGACCCGCAGGCAAGACCGACGAAGAACATGGGCAGCGCCGCCAGGGGCAGCCCTCGATACGTCTCGATGACCGGGAAGGACGGCGCGTGCCAGAGCGCCCAGAACACCGCCACGATGAGGCTCGCGGCCAGGGGACCGTGCCGGCGCTGGAGGGTGGGCAGCGCGAAGCCGCGCCAGCCGGCTTCCTCCCCGTAGCCGCCCACGAGCGTGAGCAGCGCCCAGACCCCCAGGGGGCCGACCTCGGGGAATCCGTTGAAGTATCCGAAGCGGGCCAGGGCGGGCGCCTTCCCGCCGGTTGCCATCGTGGCGAGGACGGCGATGGCGAGAAAGCCCAGCGGGCTGAGCGCGGCGAGCCACCAGCCCACGCCGACGCGCCAGCGCACCATGCGCGCCAGCAGGTCGCGCACCCCCTCGCGTCCTCCGCCCAGCGCCGTGACCAGCAGCGCCGCGAGCATCGGCCCCAGCAGGCCCGGGACGTGGGTGGGGTGGGCGCCCCGGGTCACCGTGAGGCGCAAGAGCGCCATGGGCACCCACACGCCCCACGACAGAAGGTAGGCGGAAACGAAGAACGACGGGGCAGGATGGCGGCGCACGAAGGCGGGCAGCGACGGGACCCCCGTCCTGCCGATCGTCGCCACGGGCTCGCTCCCGCGGCCCGGCCCTACCCGGGGTACATGGACTCGGACTTCGCCCCCACCGGGGGCCAGATGCCCGCGCCCGCCTCGTATTCCGCCTGGGCCATGGCCGGCCGCTCGCCGGGGGGCCGGCGGTAGAGCACGCCCAGGGTGATCCTCTCCCCGCGCGCCACCTCGCTGGCGCGCGTGAAGTCCGCGGGGTCGTAGTCCTCGGCCAGCAGCTCGCAGCGCTGGTAGAGCTTCTCGGCGTAGCTCGTTCCCTGATAGGTGACGCACGCCGCCAGCACGTGGACGAAGGCGAAGCCCGGATACTGGATGGCCTCGCGCACCATGGCGCGCAGGTGCGGCATGTTGCCCGCGTGCGAGCGCGCCACCAGGCCGCAGCCGGCGCTCATCACCAGCAGCGCCGGGTTGAGCGGGCGCTCCTCGGGGCCGGCCAGGCCGCGCTCCTTCTTGAACTCGGGATCGCTGGTGGGCGAGGCCTGCCCCTTGGTGAGACCGTAGAGCCCGTTGTCGAGCACCACGTAGGCCAGGTCCACGTCCCGGCGCACGGCGTGCGGGATGTGCCCCAGGCCGATGCTGAAGCCGTCGCCGTCCCCGCCCACCACCACGCAGGTCAGCTCGGGCCGCGCGAGCTTCAAGCCGGTGGCGATGGGCAGCGCGCGCCCGTGGATGGAGTTGAACGAATACGAGCGGGTGTAGCCCGCCAGCCGGCTGGAGCAGCCGATGCCGGAGATCACGGCCAGCCGCTCGGGCTGGAGCTCCAGGTCGGCGAAGGCCTGGGTGAGCGCCTTGAGCACGCCGAAGTCGCCGCAGCCCGTGCACCACACGGGCTCGAGCGACGAGCGGTAGTCCTTGGCTTTCATGACGACGCCTCCTCGAGCATGCGGCTCAGCTCCGTGAGCGAGAGGGGCACCCCGCCGCTGCGGGCCACGCTGCGGACGCCCTTGAGGTCGGTGAGCCCGGCCAGGTAGCGGTAGAGCTGCCCCTGGAAGCTCAGCTCCACCACGAAGGCCGACTCCAGCCCGCGGCGCCAGTCGTCCAGCGCCCGGAGCGGGAAGGGGTAGAGGATCTCGGGCACGAATACGCGGAAGTCGGGGTGCGAGCGCACCCACTCGCGCAGCATGCCGTACTGGCTGCCCCAGGCCACGATGCCGTAGGGCGCCTGGTCGTCCCCCAGCGTGCGGAACCAGTTGCGGGTCTCCTGGGCGATGGCCTCGAGCTTCCTGAAGCGCTTCGCGTTCATCCGCTGGTGGATCTGGGTGTCCGAGGTGGGATGGCCCGCCTCGGTGTGCTCGATGCCGGCCGCGAGGTACTGCCCTTCGGGCGTGCCGGGGATGCGGAACGGGCCCACCACGTGGTCGCCGGTCAAGGCGAAGCGGGCCGGCCCGTCCTCCGCCCTCCACAGGCGCCGCTTGGGCTCCTCGCGGAAGGTGGCGGCCGGGTCGCGGATCTGGCGGCGCTGGGCGATGTAGGCGTCCGAGAGCACCAGCACCGGGAGCTGGTACGCCTCGGCCAGCCGGAACGCCTTGAACATCACGTCGCGCGCGTGCACGGCGTCGTAGACGCCCAGCACCGCGCGCGGGAAGTCGCCGTGCCCGGCGTAGATCGCGTGGTTCAGATCGGCCTGCTCGGTGCGCGAGGGGATGCCGGTGGCCGGGCCCGCGCGCTGGCAGTCCACGATGACCGAGGGGATCTCGGCCATGCTCGAGAGCCCGAGCATCTCGGTCATCAGCGAGAGCCCGGGCCCGCTGGTGGCGGTCATGGCCGGCACGCCGCCGAAGCTCGCGCCCAGCACCATCCCCAGCGCCGCGATCTCGTCCTCGGCCTGCACCACGCGGCCGCCCAGCTCGGGCAGCTCGCGGATCAGGGTCTCCATGATCTCGGAGGACGGCGTGATGGGGTAGCCGGCGAAGAAGCGCAGGCCGGCCGCCATGGCGCCGCGCGCCACCGCTTCGTTCCCGGACTCGATCACCAGCGGCACGCCGTGGCCGCGCATCTGCGGCAGCGCGGGCACGTCGCGGGCCGCGTAGGCCTTGTCGAAGGCGGCGAGGTTGCGCGCCAGCGTCTCCTTGCGGCGGGCGAAGCGGTGCTCCAGGGTGCGGTGCGCGAGCCCCGCCGGCCAGCCCAGCGAGCGGCACAGGACGGCCAGCGCCAGCATGTTCTTGGGCTCCACCTCGATCTCCATGCCGTCCTCGAAGGTGGCGAAGGGATAGCGGTAGGGATGCAGGTCCGAGCGGCCGAGCCAGGCCGGCGGCTGGTCCTTCTCGGCGGCATCGAGGATCACCAGGCTGCCGGGATGCAGCCGCAGCGAGCCCTGGAAGCGCGCCACGTCGGAGAGGCGGAAGCAGAGGAACAGGTCCACCTCGTCGCCCTCGTAGAGCACCTCCTGGCGCGCGATGCGCATCATGACCGCCGACTCGCCGCCGCGGATCTGCGGCCCGTAGGACTGCACCATGATGCCGTAGAGCCCCTGCTGGGCCGCCATGCGCAGCACCAGCTCGCCCAGCAGGGCCACGCCGTCGCCGCCGCTCCCCACCACGGCGAGCGTGATGGAGTCGGGCGCGGTCGCGCCGTCCGCTTCGGCGCGCAGGGTCGTCTCGATGCCGGGTTCCGAATTCATGCGGCTAGGCCTCCGCGGCGACGGCCTCCTCCAGCTCGGGCCGCGGGCTCTGCCCCACGCGATGCAGGATGAAGCTGGGGCAGATGTCCACGCAGGCCTCGTTGCAGGAGGGGCCGTACGCCAGACATTTCTCGTGGTCGATGAGGATGGTGCGGCCGTCCCAGGTGATGGCCTCGGCCGGGCACTTGGCGACGCACTTGCGGCAAAGCGTGCAGCCCACCATGCAGGTGGCGCGCACGATGGCGGTCTTCTCCCGGGCCACGCACGAGAGCTCCACGCGGCGGTCGCGGGGGTAGACCTCGAACAGGTTCTTGGGGCACACGGGCACGCACAGCCCGCAGCCGGTGCACTTCTCGACGTCCACCTCCACGATGCCTTCGGAGCCCAGGTGCAGGGCGTTGAAGGGGCAGACGCGCACGCAGTCGCCCAGCCCCAGGCAGCCGTTCTTGCACGCCTTGGGGCCGCCGAACACCAGGGCCGCCGCCGCGCAGGTCGGGATGCCGGCGTATTCGGCCTCCTGGCGCGCGAAGGCGCTGGTGCCGTGGCAGCGCATCACGACGATGCGGTCCTGCACGGCGCCCAGCTCCTTCCGCGTGAGCTGCGCCACGGTCTGCGCCACCGGCTTGCGCCCGGGGGTGCAGAGGTTGGGCGTCACCTCCGGTCGCTCCACCACCGCCTCGGCGTAGGCCTGGCAGCCGGCGAACCCGCAGGCGCCGCAGTTGGCCGAGGGAAGCGCCGCGCGCACCCGGTCCACCAGCGGGTTGGTCTCCACGTGGAAGCGCACGGCCGCCCCGGCCAGGGCCAGCCCGAAGAGCAGCCCGAGCACGGTGAACACCGCCACGCCCCACAGGGCGATGCCGAGCAGCGGGTTGGCCATCGCGGCCCCCTACCGGAAGAAGTCCAGGCCCGAGAAGCCCATGAAGGCCAGCGCGAACAGCCCGGCCAGCGCGAACGCGATCGGCAGCCCCTCGAAGCTCCGGGGCACGCGGGCCAGCTCCACGCGCTCGCGCGCGCACGACATCAGGAACAGCGCCAGCGCGAACCCGAAGCCCGAGCCCATCGCCAGGGCGAAGGAGTCCCACGGCCCGGCGTCGGCCTGGGCGTTCAGCAGGGGCACCGCCAGGATGATGCAGTTGGTGGTGATGAGCATGAGGTAGATGCCGAAGCGCTTGTGCAGGCTGCGGTGGGTCTTCTTGAGCACGGTGTCCAGCAGCTGCACCAGGAAGGCCACCACCCCGATGAACACCAGGACCTGCAGGAAGCGCAGCTGGAGGGGCTTGAGCACGAAGCTGTAGAGCGCCCACGAGAGCATGCCGGTGGTCAGCATCACCGCGGCGAAGGTGGCGCCCATGCCCAGCGCGGTGTCGCGCTTCTTGGAGACGCCGAAGAAGATGCACAGGCCCAGGTAGCGGGTGAACACGAAGTTGTTGATGAGCGCGGACGAGATGAACACGGTGACGAGCAGCGCCCAGGTCGAGGGCCGCACCTCGCGCACGGCGGCCGGCTCCCGCAGCTGGAGGCGGTAGGCCTCGTTGGGGTAGAGCGTCCCGTCCACCGTCAGGGTGACGCGGTCCGGCGCCTCGGCGCGAACCTCCCGCACCGGGATCGGGATGTCGGGCGCGCCGGCCTGGGTGAAGCGGAAGTTGGCCGCCGCCGTGTCGGCCAGCGGCCCCGCCAGCCGGAGTCGCAGCTGGTCGGGTGCCACCACCCGGGCGTCGCGGAGGAATCCCGGGGAGGAGGCGCGGGCGGGCGGTGCGGGCAGGAGCCACGCCGCAGCCACGCAGGCCAGCACGGACGCGGACCGCCAGCGCGCCGTCCGGCCTCGCACCGCCGCCCGCTTCATCGCCGCTCCCCCGCGCCGGCACCGCCGGGGGTCGCGGCGCGCTCCACCTTGTTGAACAGAGCCATGAGCAGCGCGATCGAGAAGAACCCTCCCGCCGGGAGCGCGAAGAAGAGCAGCGGCTTGCCGGGCGCGAGCGGGACGCCGAGCAGCGAACCGTTCCCCAGCAGCTCGCGCAGGGCTCCGATCATGACCAGCGCGATCAGGAACCCCAGCCCCATTCCCAGCGCGTCCCACAGGGAAGGCAGCAGCGGGAAGCGCGAGGCGAACACCTCCAGGCGCGAGATGATGATGGCGAACGCCACGATGAGCTTCACGTAGAGGCCCACCTGCGCGTAGAGCGCGGGCACGAAGGCCGCGAGGATCATGTCCATGGCGCTCACCCACACCGCGATGATGATGGTGTAGACCGGGATGCGCACGCGGGGGTGGATGACCGCCCGGAAGATCGCCACCGTGGCGCTGGAGAGCACCTGCACGAGCAGCACGGCGATGCCCAGGATGAAGCCGTTCGCCACGGTGGTGGTGACCGCCACCGCGGGGCACAGGCTCAACGCCAGGCGGAACACCGGGTTCTCCGCCACGATGCCGTTCAGGAGCAGCGCGCGGGCGCCCGGCGCCCTGGGCTCGGGTGGAAGCGGGGCCGCAACGCTCATGCGCCGCCCTCCAGGTAGGGGCTCACCAGCGCCCAGCGCCGGCGGAAATGATCCACGGCGGCGCGCACCCCGTCGGTGAGCGCCTTGCTCGAGATGGTGGCGCCCGTCACGGCGTAGATCGGCCGGGTGCGCTCGCGTGCCAGCAGCGCGGCGTGCCGCTCCCGCCAGACGGGGAGCGGCGTGCGCGCCAGCAGCGCCAGCGCCGCCCGCCAGTCCTCGGGCATGGGGTCGCGCGTCACGGCGAGCTGGGGAAGGCGCGCGGCCTCGCGTCCCAGGAACTGGCCCTGGAACCAGGGGGTCGCCACCTCCGCCCCGAGCCCGGGGTCCTCCTGGTGCTGCACCACGCGGACGCCGGCGATCTCGAAGGCGGGCGTGAGACCCACCAGGAAGCGGATCCGCTCCTTGTAGCCGCGCGCCACGCCCTCCACCACGAACCCGGCGGGTCGGCCGTCCTCGATCACGCGGAAGACGCGACCCAGCGGCACGGCGCCCCGGGGCGCCTCCCCGACGGCGGTCGAGTCCCGCCGCAGCAGCCGGCCGTCGAGCGCGAACACCACCCGCAGCGCGCGGGCGGCGGCCGCCGTCTCCGCCTCGCCGAACCCGGCGCTCTGATAGACGACCTCCCGGCCGCCCGGGGCCAGGTACTGGCGCACCTCGGTGACCGCGGCCCCCTCGCCCACCTGCAGCAGCTCGGCGATGGCGCGGCTCTCGGCCCGCAGGGCCGCGGCGCGCTGGTAGCGGTCGGTGGCCACGAACAGCGCGGCCAGGATGACGGCCCCGATCGCGCACACCGCGGCCAGCGAGACGGTGATGCGCATCACCTCGGCGGGGACGGCCTGGGCCGCGGCGCGAGGAGGCTCCGCCTTCCAGGTCATGACGGACTCCCGGTCAGCACCATGCGCTTCGGCCGGAACCACAGGTCCAGGGCCGGAACCAGCGCGTTGGCGATGAGGATGGCGTAGCAGATCCCCTCCGGATAGCCGCCGTAGACGCGGATCACGCCGGTGAGCGCCCCGATCACCAGGCCGAAAGCGATCTGCCCCCGGCGCGTGTTGGGCGAGGTCACGTAGTCGGTGGCCATGTAGAAGGCCCCGAGCCACAGCCCGCCCGAGAGCAGGTGCAGCCCGGGCGCCCCGGTGAACGCGGTGGAGAGCGCGGTGCCCGCGAGGACGCCGAGCGGGATCGCCAGCCCGATGATGCCGCGGGCGAGCAGCACCGCGGCTCCCAGCGCCACCAGCACCACCGAGACCTCGCCGATCGAGCCGGGGCGGAAGCCGAGCAGCAGGCCGTTCCACGGGCCCGCGGGCGACTGGATCAGCCGCATCGCGGCTCCCACGCCCTGCTCCTTCAGGACGGCGAGGGGGGTAGGCGTGGTGACGGCGTCCAGGGGCGCCGCGAACCACGGGCGCGGGCTGGCCCAGCCGGTCGTCATCGCGAGCGGGAAGGTGGCCATCATGAAGGCGCGCCCGATGAGCGCGGGGTTGAAGAGGTTGAAGCCCAGCCCGCCGAAGATGGTCTTGCCGAGCAGGATGGCGAAGGCACCTCCCAGCAGCGCCATCCACGGCGCGACCCGGGGCGGCAGCGTGAGCGCCAGGAGCAGCCCGGTGCACACCGCGCTCCCGTCGGCGACGGTCTGGCGCCGCCGCAGCGCCCGGTTGGCCAGGCCCTCGGCCAGCACCGCCCCCGCGACGGAGGCCGCCACCACCGCCAGCGCGCTGGGCCCGAACACGAACCCGCCCCACACCACGGCCGGCGCCAGCGAGCCGTTCACCCACCACATGATGCGCGCGGTGCTCTCGGCCGCGCGCAGGTGGGGGCCGGGGGTGAGCACGAATTCGCGCGCGGCGGGGCCCGCGGCAGCCGCGCCGCCGGTCGCGCCCGTCCCCGGCCCGGGCACCACCGGGAGCTCGCCGCTCATCGCACGATCCTCAGCTCGCCGGCGCGGCGCAGCGACGCCTTGGCCACCTGCATGAACTGCACCAGCGGCCGCCCCGCCGGGCACACGTAGGTGCAGCTGCCGCACTCGTAGCAGTCGAGCGCGCCGAAGGGCTCGGTGTCGAGCGCGCGGCTCGCCTCCACGTAGACCGAGACCTTGTCCGGCTCCAGGCCCAGCGGGCAGGCGTCCAGGCAGCGCCCGCACTGGATGCACGGCCCGTAGCCCGCCTCGAAGGGGCCCTGGCCGGTGAGGAACACCAGGCCGTTGATCCCCTTGATCACCGGCACGTCGAGCCGCGGCAGCGCCCGGCCCATCATCGGACCGCCCGCGATCATGCGCGTGGCGTCGTCCGTGAGCCCGTCGCAGAAGGCCACCACGTCCGAGAGCAGGGTGCCGATGGGGACGCGCACGTTCCGCGGCTGCCGGATCCCCGGGCCCGTCACCGTGATCACGCGGTCGAGGAGCGGCCGGCGGAAGCGCACCGCCTCGTGCACCGCGACCGCGGTCGCCACGTTCTGCACCACCACGCCCACCGACCACGGGAGCTGGCGCGGCGGGACGGCGCGGCCCGTCAGGGCCTGCACCAGCTGCTTCTCCGCGCCCTGCGGGTAACGCACCCGGCACAGCTCCACGTGCACCGGCACGGCGCCGTCGGCCCGCTCCGCGGCCGCGGCGCGCAGCTGGCGCGCCGCCGGCAGCTTGTCGGCCTCGACCCCCACCCGCACGCGCTTCGCCCCCACCAGGCGGGCCATGATCAGCGCTCCCTCCACGATCTCGGCGGGGTGGCGCAGCATCAGGCGGTAGTCGGCGGTGAGGTACGGCTCGCACTCGGCGCCGTTGATGAGCAGCGTGTCCACCCGCACCCCCGCGGGGAGCGACAGCTTGCGATGGGTGGGGAAGGCCGCGCCGCCCAGCCCCACGATGCCCGCCTCGCGGATGCGGGCCAGCGCCTCGTCGTTGCCCACCTCGCGCCAGCCGGGGTCTTCGGGAAAGTCCATCTCCTCCGTGCCCTCGCCCTCCTGGCGCACGATCACGATGGCGGGCGCCAGGACCAGCGTGGGATGCGGGTGCTTGTCGATGGGCTTCACCTTCCCGCTGATGGTGGCGTGCAGCGGCACGCCGTTGCCCGCGGCCTCGGCGATCTTCTGCCCGCGCCGGACGATCTCGCCCTTCTTCACGATGGGCACCGCGGGGTCGCCGAGGTGCTGCTGCAAGGGCAGGTGGACCTCGCGCGGCGCGGGGATGGGCTCGATGGGCCGCTCGGCGGTGAGACGCTTATGCGACTCGGGGTGGATCCCCCCGCGGTCGAACGAGCGCAGCGACAACGCCCACATGGCGCCTACCCGATGAAGTGCACATCCAGCGCCCCGGGCCAGTTCCGGAAGCCGTCCGGGCCGAGCAGGAAGGAGGCGGTGGACATCACGTCGGCCTCCACGCCGCTGCGGGCGAGCACCGTGGAGGAAAGGTGGCCGTCGGCCGGGCGGCCGCGGCGCGCGTCGAACAGGTGGCCCACGCGCAGGCCGCCCAGGATCCGGAACTGCTCGTGGTTGCCGCTGGTGGCCACGGCGGCGTTGCGCAACACGAAGACGCGGTCCACCTGGTGGGTGAGCGGGTGCGTCACGCCCACCGACCAGCCGTCGGCGCCCGCCTCGGGCGTCCCCAGCCCGAACACGTTGCCCCCGCAATCCACCAGCCCCGAGCGGATGCCCTCCGCGCGCATCGCCGCCACCGCGCGGTCCACCGCCCAGCCCTTGCCGATGGACCCCAGGTCCAGCCCCGCGCCCGCGCGGGCGAGGCCGAGCGCCCCGCAGGGGCGGTCCAGCAGCACGTGGCGGGCACCCACCCGCTCGAGCGTGCCCGCGACGGCCGCGTCCGACGGATAGCGCGTGGGGCCGCCGCCGTAGAAGCCGTAGAGCCGCATGAGCGGCAGCACGGTGGGGTCGTAGACGCCGCCGCTGCGCCGCGCCGCGTCGAGGGCGCGCTCGACCACGTCGAGCACGGCGTCGTCCACCGCGACGACTCCCTCGCCGGCCGCCGCGTTCGCGCGCGCGAGCTGGCTGTCCGCGCGGTGGATGCTCATCTGC
>JBBIHL010000070.1:0-10373 GCA_037447075.1 Candidatus Eiseniibacteriota bacterium
GCGCGCCCGGCGTCCGGGGCGCCGGCCGAGGCGCCGCCCGAGGCTCGGGCCCAGCGGGGTGCGGCGTGAAGGCCCGCCGCGCCGAGCTCACCCTGCGGACCCAGGCCCGCACCGAGTTCGTCTCGATCAGCGACACGCTCCGGGGCGTGCTCGAGGAGCACCAGTGGAAGGACGGCATGCTCTTCGTCTACTGCCCCCACACCACCGCCGCCGTGACCGTGAACGAAGGCCACGACCCCGAGCTGCTGGTGGACTTCGACCGCAGCCTGGAGCGCATCGTGCCGTGGGCCGGCAACTACCGGCACGAGGAGGAGAACGCCGCGGCCCACGTGAAGGCCATGCTCGTGGGCCACTCCGTCTCCCTGCTGGTGCGCGACGCGCGCCTGGAGCTGGGACGCTGGCAGGCGGTGTTCTTCTGCGAGTTCGACGGACCGCGCTCGCGCCGCCTGTGGCTCCAGTTCCATCCGGCAGGTCCGTGAGGGCCGCCCGCCGGCACCGGGCCACGGAGGCGGACGTGGGCGAGCTCTTCGACGCGGCCGGGCGGAGCGGGGCGGCGCCGCTCGCCGACCGCATGCGCCCCCGGGACTGGGGCGAGGTGCTCGGCCAGGAGCACCTCTTCGCCCCGGGTGGGCCGCTCACCTTGCTGCGCGAAGGGCGGGACCTGTCGTCGCTCATCTTCTGGGGCCCGCCGGGCAGCGGCAAGACCACGCTGGCGCGCCTGATCGCGCGCTCCGCGGGCACGCCGTTCATCGCCTACAGCGCCGTGCTCTCGGGGGTCAAGGAGATCAAGGACGCCATGGCGCGCGCGGAGTTCGAGCGCAAGCAGTCCGGCAAGCCCACCGTGCTGTTCGTGGACGAGATCCACCGCTTCAACAAGGCGCAGCAGGACGCCTTCCTCTCCCACGTGGAGCGCGGGGCGATCGTGCTGATCGGAGCCACCACCGAGAACCCTTCGTTCGAGGTCAACTCGGCGCTGCTGTCGCGCTGCCGGGTGCTGATCCTGAAGCCGCTGGGGCCGGACGACCTGCGCCGCCTGCTGGAGCGGGCCCTGGACGACGCGGAGCGCGGCCTGGGCGGGCGCGCGGCATGCGATCGCGACGCCCTGGAGGCGCTGGTCGCCCACGCCGACGGGGACGCGCGCCGCGCCCTCAACGCGCTGGAGGTGGCGTCCAACGCGGCCGGCCCGGGCGGAAGGATCACGGTGGCGCTCCTCCAGCAGACGCTGGCCCGCAAGCATCTGCTCTACGACAAGAGCGGCGAGGAGCACTTCAACCTCATCTCCGCGCTGCACAAGTCCCTGCGCGACTCCGACCCCGACGCCGGGCTCTACTGGCTCGCCCGCATGCTGGCGGCGGGGGAGGACCCCCTCTACCTGGCGCGGCGGCTGGTGCGCTTCGCCAGCGAGGACGTCGGGAACGCCGACCCGCAGGCGCTGCCGCTCGCCGTCGCGGCCTTCCAGGCCTACCACCAGCTGGGCTCGCCCGAGGGCGAGCTGGCGCTGGCGCAGTGCTGCGTCTACCTGGCGTCGGCGCCCAAGAGCAACGCCGTCTACCGGGCGCTCTCGCTGGCCGCGCAGGAGGTGGAGGAGACCGGCAGCCTGCCCGTGCCGCTCGTCATCCGCAACGCGCCCACGCGGCTCATGAAGGAGATCGGCTACGGCCGTGGCTACCGCTACGCCCACGACGAGCCGGGTCGCATCGCCGACCAGCCCCACCTCCCGGAAGGCGTGCGCCGGCGGCGCTTCTACGAGCCCACCGACCAGGGCTTCGAAGCCGAGATCGGCCGCCGGCTCGAGGCCTGGCGCCAGGCGCTGGGCAAGCGGGGCTAGCCGGCAGGGCGCGGCCCGCCCGCCGCGGCCCCGAGGGCCCCATGGCCGCCTCCGAGCCGGGCCGGTCGCTTCGCCGGGCGATGGGCTTCCGCGACGTGGCCCTGTTCCTGGTGGTCGCGGTGGTGGGCCCGCGCTGGATCGCCACCGCGGCCGCGGCCGGACCCGCCGCCCTGCTGGTCTGGGCGGCCGCCTGCGTCGCCCTGTTCGTCCCGCTGGCCTTCACGGTGCTCGAGCTCTCCTCCCGCTACCCGCTGGAGGGGGGATTCTACGTCTGGACCCGCCGCGCCTTCGGCGACTTCGTGGGCTTCATGACGGCGTGGACCTACTGGACCAGCAACCTGGTCTACTTCCCGGGCCTGCTCTACTTCGCGGCCGGCAGCGCCGTGTTCGTGGCCGGCCCGGCCGGCCGCGCGCTCTCCGAGAGCCCCACCTACTTCATGGTCGCGTCGCTGGCCGGGCTGGGCCTGGCGTTCGCCCTCAACCTGGTGGGGCTCGAGGTGGGCAAGCGCCTCCACAACGCGGGAGCGGTCGGCACCTGGATCCCGGTCGCCCTGCTGGTGGCGATGGGCGCCTGGGCGGCCGTCCGCCTCGGTCCCGCCAACGCCTTCACTGCCGCCACCCTGCTGCCGGGCGGACGCCTCCGGGACCTCGTGTTCGCATCCACCATCGCCTTCGCCTTCACCGGCCTCGAGGCCGCACCCCTCATGGCGGGCGAGATCTCGGACCCGCGCCGCACGCTGCCGCGCGCCGTGATCGCGGCCGGGGCGGTGATCACCGGGATCTACCTGCTGGGCACGCTGGCGGTGCTGCTCGCCCTCCCCGCGCAGGTCGTGAGCGGCCTGCAGGGCATCATGCAGGCCATCGAGAGCGTGGCCGCGCGCGTGGGCGTCCCCTGGCTTACGCCCCTGGCCGCCGGGCTGCTCGTGCTGGGCAGCCTGGGCGGGGTGGGGGCGTGGCTCGCCTCGGTCGCCCGGTTGCCCTTCGTCGCAGGGGTGGATCGCTTTCTTCCGGAGGCGTTCGGGCGGGTCCATCCGCGCTGGGGCACGCCCCACGTGGCGCTGGTCACCCAGGTTTGCGGGGCGGGGCTGTTCGTCCTGATGGGGCAGGCGGGCGCCACCGTCAAGGGGGCCTACGACGCCCTGGTGGCCATGGCGGTGATCGCGACCTTCCTGCCCTACCTGGCGCTGTTCGCCGCGATGATCAAGCTGCAACGCGAGCCCGCCGGGCCCGAGGTGGTCCGCGTGCCCGGGGGCACGCCGGTGGCGATCCTGCTCGCGGCGCTGGGGCTCGCCACCACCCTGGTGGCGATCGCCCTGGCCCTGCTCCCGCCAGCGGACGCGCCCCGTCCGGGCTGGGCGGTGGCCAAGGTCGTCGGCGGCAGCCTGGCGCTGGTGGCGCTGGGCGTGGGGCTCTACGCCGGCGGAAGGCGGCGGCGGGCGGCAGCGGGGGTGGAACGCCCCGGCCCGGATACGGCACCCCGGCTCACTCGCGGTAGCGCGCCTTGAGGTTACCCCAGCTGGTCTTCGCGACGGGGACCGGTGCCGGCCCGAACTTCTGCACCCGGGCCAGGGTCCGATCCACCACGTAGACGTTGCCGCCCCCGTCGGCGGCGAGCGCGGCCGGCATCATGAACTGCCCATCGCCGCTGCCCAGTGTGCCCCACGTTTTCACGAAGACGCCGGCGTCGGTGAACGTCTGGATGCGCGCGTTGAAGGTGTCCGCCACGTGGACGTATCCCAGCGGAACCACGCTTATCCCCTGGGGATTCCAGAACTGGCCCGGGCCCGAGCCGGCCGCGCCGCCCCAGGCTGCAAGGAACACCCCCCGCGATCATAGCTCTCGACGCGATGGAGGCCGCCGCCGATGTATGTGACGTGGACGTCGCCGTCGGGATGCACGGCCAGGCCCGTCGGGCCCCCGTTGTGTCCGGCCTCCGCATAGGGCGTCGGCCATTCCAGGACGAACGCGCCCTCGCTGGTGAACTTCTGCACCCGGCCGTTGCAGTGGTCGGCCACGTAGACGTTCCCCGACGCCTCGGCGCCAATCCCCCACGGGTTGCTGAACTGGCCGTTCCCGGAGCCCCGAGAGCCCCACCAGGTCAGGAGCGCTCCCGTGTTGCTGAACTTGACCACGCGATGATTGTTGAGGTCGGTGACGTAGACGTTCCCGGTCCCGTCGACCGCGATCCCGTTGGGCACGAAGGCCCGACCGACGCCCAGAGCGGGCGCGCTCCGCTTGGCGAGGAACTCGCCCTGACCCGTGAACTTCTGGACGCTGTAGTTGCCGTAGTCCGCCACGTAGACGTAGCCCGTCGCGTCCACGGCGATTCCGGACGGGCTGCCGAACTGACCGTCGCCCGAACCGGGAGAGCCCCACTTGAGCAGGAACAGCGGGGCGGCTGATGACTGCAAGGGTGAGGCGAGCAAGAGCAGGCCCGCCACGGTCGGAGCGGGCTTGGGCGATGCCATCGAACACCCCCGCGCAAGGATGCCGGCGCTTGGTTGCAAGGCTAGCTGGTCCTACAGGGGAGTCAATCCGGTCTGGGCCGGAGGTTCCCTCGGCGTCCAGCGAGGGGATCCGGCCCGGCAGGAGAGGCTCGGCGTCCTGGCTCTGCTCACCCCGGGAATGACTCCCCTCCCCGAAGCGCCTCGGCCAGCAGGCGGTGGAAGTGGTGCACGCCCTGCTCGCGGCTGGGGGAGTAGCGGCCCCGCTCGTAGAGTCGCGAGCGCACGCCGCGCTGGACCGCCTCGACGATGGCCTCGTCCTCCCGCTCCACGCGGTCCAGGGCCGCCCCCGCCCCGCGCTCCAGCCGTGCAGGGTCCCACACGTAAGAGAGGAAGGAGACCCGGGTGCGGTCCACGGCCAGCGGCCGCACCACGTTGATCGAGATCCCCCACGGGTAGACGTTGAACATGGTGTTGGGGAAGAGCCAGAAGTAGTAGGCCGCGATGCGCTGGCCGTGATCCGGATGGGAGCGCGGCAGCGCGAAGGCGTCCTCGCCCGCCTGCGCGACGCCCACCTGCAGGTTGGCATGCGCGAAGAGCTCGGTGCGGTAGCCGGCGTAGTCGAGGGCCTGGGCCAGGCCGGCGTGGACGTAGGGAATGTGGAAGCCCTCCAGGTAGTTGTCGCAGTAGAGCGCCCAGTTGGCCTGGACCACGTAGTCGCGCGAGCGCTCGGCATCGAAGGCGCACTCCCGGACGGGAAGGAACCCGCAGCGCTCCGCCATCGGCCCCACCAGGGCCTCGAGCGGGTGGGCCGGCCGCAGCGAGACGAACAGGAACTTCTCCCAGCTCCCGAAAGGCACCCGCGGCAGGTCGTCGGCGGGGCCGGGGAACTCCGCGGTGCCCTCGAACTCCGGCATGGAATGGAAGCGTCCGTCCAGGCCGAAGCGCCGCCCGTGGTAGCGGCAGCGCAGGAAGGCCTCCACCCCCTCGCTCTCCGCCACCAGGTTCCCCCGGTGGGTGCACACGTTGGAGAGGCAGTGCAGGGCGTCCTCCCGGTCGCGGACGAGCAGCAGGGGCTCGTCGAGGTGGCCTTCGAGCAGGGTGAAGGGCAGCACTTGCCCGGGGGCCTTGAGACGGTCGGTATCGGCGACGAGCTGCCAGCTGCGGGCGAAGACGCGCTCACGCAGCCGATCGAGGACCTGGGGATCGGAGTAGACCCACGAGGGCAGCGTGGCGGCGCGGTGGATGTCCTCGTGGATCGTGAAGGCGCGCTCGGACGGCAAGGCCCCTCCTGGTAGGAAGCCGGGTGCGGGTCGCGGGATGGCCCGGCAGGGTCAGCCTAGCGGGTTCCGGGGGCCGAGCCTACTGGGTTTCCCGGCGGGATTCGGGCTTGAGTGCAGCGGGTGACCCGGGTATCCTCGTTGGCGGGAATCCCCCGCTTCACACTCTGGCGCGCGCAAGCGCTCCTACCGGCCAGGGCGGGCCGCACAACTTGGCGACAACCCGAACGCCGCAAGGATCGCGCACGGGCCTCCACGGAGGTGCTTCGTGGCTAAAGGGGTAGTGCATTGCATCCTGGCGCTGGCCGCCGCCACCCTGCTGGCCTCTCCCTGCCTGGCCGGATTCACCGTGGTGTTCGGGACCAGTTGGGACTCCCCCGTCAACTCCCTGCAGAACATCGTGAACGCCCGCTACGGGGCGGGCAACATCAACGTCACCACGGACTACATCGGCGCCCGCCCGGGCGACCCGGATCCCTGGTTCTGGTCGGACCGCAGCTTCAGCGCGCTCATCATCCGCGAGGTCGCCGGCAACGCGAACCGCAACTACGTGGGGTGGTACAAGGAGACGGGCTCGATGCCGGTGCTGGACGGCGTGGACGACGGCATCGTCTTCGACGGTCCCTCCGGCCCCGGCGGATTCCCGGTGGTCATCGTGCTCGGCCCCACCGTGGTGAACTTCGGCTTCTTCATGAACCCCAACGGTCCCAACGGCGCGATCAACGCCCCCGAGCCCGAGTGCTTCTTCACCAACCGCCGCTACAACGACCTCGGGCCCGGCGGCTCGGGCGCGCTCCACGCGCCGTCGGACGGGGACGTGCAGGCCCTGGTCTTCGACGTCTCGCGCTGGAGCGGGGCCAACACCTGGCTGGTGTGCTTCGAGGACCTCGACTCGGGTGCCCAGCCCGCTCCCTGCTGCACCCCGACCGACAACGACTTCAACGATTTCGTGTTCGAGGTGACCGCGATCGGGACCACGCCGGTCGCCCCGATCTCGCTGGGCCAGCTCAAGGCCCGCTACCGGCGCTAGTAGCGTCCCCGCAGGCGCTCGCGCGCGGGCAGGTTCTCCAGGCAGCACGTCCACCAGCCGGTGAGGATGGTCTCCACGAACTCCTCCGGCAGCCCCTCCGCGCGCATCTCGGCCGCCAGGGCCTCGTGGTCGTAGGCCACGGGCCGGAACTCCACGCGCAGCGCGTCGCCGAACTCCACCAGCGCGTACCACACCTCCGGGCGGCCGTCGTTGGCCGGCCTCCCGATCGCGCCCACGTTCACGAGGTGGCGCCCGCCGGGCAGGGGCCGCCACCAATGGATGCCGGTGTGCGTGCACAGCACCACGTCGGCGCCGTGAGCTTCGGCCAGCCAGTCCAGGAAGGCGGTCGAGCAGCTGCTCTCCCACAGGAACTCGTTCACGCGTCGCGGCGAACCGTGGCAAAGCAGCACCTGCCGGCTCCCCACCTCCAGGCGCAGCTGCTCCGGCAGGCCGCGCATCCAGGCCCGCTGCTCCTCGGGGGTGCGGGCCGCCGTGTAGTCGAAGGAGAGCTGCGCGAAGCGATTGTCGCGCGGATCGGTGTAGCCGCACGCGCAGTCGCCCTTGCCGAAGCCCACCGAGTCGTCGTAGTTGCCGCGCAGGGACGGGACGCCCGCCTCGCGGAGCAGCGGGACGATCCTGGCGGGGTAGGGCCCGAAGCCGCCCAGGTCTCCCAGGCAGTAAACGGCCTGCGCCCCGGCGCGCGCGGCATCCTCCAGCGTGGCGCGCAGGGCCAGGTGGTTGCTGTAGACGCCGCCGAAGAACGCCAGCCGGGCGCCGTGCGGGTGGCGGGCGGCGGGCGGCGCCACCGCGCGGGCGCCGGGCGTCGAGGGCGTCATGGGGTCATCCGTTCGCGCAGGTCATGCCGGTGACGTAGCAGGTGAAGCAGGCCCCGTGGCGCAGCGTGAAGGGGCGGAGGCTCTCCGCCAGGAGGGCGCCCATGCGGGCCGCCGGCTCGTCCACCAGGAGCGGGCACACGAAGACCCCCTGGCTGGTGACCGCGCGGCAGCCGCCGCACTGCAGCCGCCCGGGGTCGAACCGGTCGGGCGGCAGGCCGGCCAGGGTCTCGTCCGGGGCGTAGCCGCCCCCGCGCCCGGCCTCGCGACCGAGCTTGAAGAGGGGGAGGATCTTGAGCCGCGGCCGCTCGACGCCGGCCGCCCGCAGCACGTCCACGAAGCGCTGGTGGTAGGCGAGCGGGTCCTCCTCGCCCAGCTGCGTGGCGGTGACGATGGGAGCGAGCCCCGCGCGCGAGAGGCGGCCGAGGCCTTCCAGGGTGCGGGCGAAGGCGCCCGCCCCGCGCAGGGCGTCGTGGGTCGCGGCGGTGTAGCCGTCCAGGCTCACGCGGATCTCCAGGGAATACGGCGCTCGCGCTGAGAGCCGCGCGAGGTCGCGCACGCGCTGGCGGGTGAAGAGCGTGCCGTTGGTGAGCACCGTCGCCGGGGCCACGGCCAGCGTGTCCGCGAGGATCGCCGTCAGCTCGCGGTGGAGGAAGGGCTCGCCCCCCGTGAAGTAGACCTCGCGCACCCCCAGGGCGAGCCCATCGCGCACCAGCGCCCGCACCTGCTCGCGTCCCATGAAGTCGTGACGCCGCTCGTCGGGCCCGCTCGGCACGAAGCAGTGGGCGCAGGTCAGGTTGCACACGGTGCCCGCCACCTGCACCCAGAGCGTGTCCAGGTGGTGGAGCGGCTGGACCGGGAAGGCCAGGGCCGGCTCTTCGATGCGGACGAGGGTCAGATGCGCTCCCGTGTGCGGGGCGGCGCCCCGTGGCGCCCGGGGCGAATGACGTTGACTCCCCCGGGCGGCCTCCCTAATCTAAAGTGTTCGGGCAGCGGAGGCTAGGCGTTGTGGGGCCCGGGAGGCGGCGTGCGCGAAGCGGTCCAGCGGGTGATCGACGAGATCCGCCCCGCCATCCAGATGGACGGTGGCGACATTGAACTCGTGGGGGTGGACGAGCGGGGTGTGGTGCGCGTCCATCTTTCCGGGGCCTGCGCCGGCTGCTCCATGACCCACGCCACCTTGAAGGCCGGCGTCGAGCGCATGCTCCAGGCGCAGGTGCCCGGGGTGACCGCGGTCATGGCGGTCTAGCCGCCGCCGTTCCCGGCTCCACGACCGGCCGCTCGACCCAACTCCCACCCGCGTGAAAGTCCGACATGCCGCCCATTGACCAGAACGACGTCCTCGGCGCCCTGCGCCAGGTCATCGACCCGGACCTCCGGCGCGACCTGGTGAGCCTCGGCATGATCCGCGACGTCGCGGTCGCCGACGGGCGGGTGGGCTTCACGCTGGAGCTCACCACCGCGGCGTGCCCGCTCAAGGGCGAGATCGAGGAGAGCTGCCGGCGCGCCGTGACCGCGCTGCCCGGGGTCCGGCAGGTGGAGATCCACACCACCTCCCGGGTGCGCAAGCCCGCCAATCCGTTCGCCGACCGCCGGCCCATCGAAGGCGTGGCGCACGTCATCGCCATCGGGGCGGGCAAGGGCGGCGTGGGCAAGTCCACGGTGGCCGCCAACCTGGCGGTGGCGCTGGCGCAGGCCGGCGCCCGCGTGGGACTGCTCGACGCCGACGTGCTGGGCCCCAATCTGCCCCGCATGCTGGGCGTGCGCCGCCAGCCGGACCAGCGCGACAACAAGATCGTGCCGGTGGACGCCTGGGGGGTGCGCTTCATCTCGATGGGCCTGCTGGTGGACCAGGAGACCCCGGTCATCTGGCGCGGCCCCATGCTGCACGGGGTGGTGAAGAACTTCCTGCACGACGTGGCGTGGGGCGAGCTGGACTACCTGCTGGTGGACCTGCCGCCCGGCACCGGGGACGTCCAGCTCTCGCTCATCCAGCAGACCTTCGTCGCGGGCGGCGTGGTGGTCATCACCCCCTCGCAGGTGGCGATCGACGACGGCGTCAAGGCCGTGGGCATGTTCGAGAAGCTCCAGGTTCCGGTGCTGGGCGTGATCGAGAACATGTCGTACTTCGTCTGCCCGCATTGCGGAGAGCGCACCGACGTCTTCAGCCACGGCGAGGCGGAGGAGCGCGCGCTGGCCATGGGGCTGCCGTTCCTGGGGGCGATCCCGCTCCATCCGGACGTGCGCATCGGCGGGGACGAAGGCCGCCCGGTGGTGGTGAGCGACCCCGGCGGCGCCCACGCCCAGGCGCTGCGGCGCATCGCCGGCGCGCTGGCCCAGCGCGTGAGCATCCAGACCATCGGGGTCGGGGAGGCGGCCGTGGGGGGGAGCGAGCCATGAGCGGGGAGCCGCGGCGGGTGGATCTCGACCACAACGCCACCACGCGCCCGGCCCGCGAGGTGGTGGAGGCCATGTTGCCGTACTTCGGCGCCGCCTGGGGCAACCCCTCGTCGGTGCACGCGCGCGGCGAGGCCGCGCGCGAGGCGGTGGAGCTGGCCCGCGCGCGCGTGGCGGCGCTGATCGGAGCCGCGCCCGAGGAGATCGTCTTCACGGCCTCCGGCTCGGAAGCCGACAACCTGGCGCTCAAGGGCGTGCTGGGGCCCCGGCCCGAACGCCGGCACCTGGTGGTGTCGGCCATCGAGCACCCGGCGGTACTGGAATCCGCCGCCTGCCTGGAGGCCCAGGGCTTCCCGGTCACGCGCGTCCCGGTCACGGGCGAGGGGCTGGTGGAGCCCGAAGCCGTGCGCCGGGCCCTGCGGCCCGACACCGCCCTGGTGTCGGTGATGCTCGTCAACAACGAGGTGGGCACCATCCAGCCGGTGGCCGAGATCGCGGCGCTGGCCCGCCAGGCGGGGGCGCTGATGCACACCGACGCCGTGCAGGCGGTGGGGAAGCTCC
>JBBIHL010000071.1:0-10265 GCA_037447075.1 Candidatus Eiseniibacteriota bacterium
CCCCACCCAGTGGAAGCCCAGCTCGCTGGCCCACAGCAGGCTCACCAGCAGCAGGGCCCCCGCCACGATCCAGGACCCCACCGCTCCCAGGGCCGACCGCAGCACCAGGGCGCCGGCGCTGCCGGCCGCCCCGCTCCAGAAGTCCTGGGAGAGGTGGGCGAGCCCGGCCATCACGCACACCTCGCCGGTCAGCAGCAGCGCCACCAGCGTCTTCTGCACCAGGTTGCCCGCGGGGTTGTCGCGCCAGCGGTTCCAGGCCCAGGCCGCGCAGAGCAGCGGGAGGGCGAACGCCGCCGGATGGCCCATCAGCCACACCAGCGAGAAGGCCAGCGCCGCCCCCAGAGGTCCGCACGCGTTGGGTGCGGACCACGGCGCGGCGAAGGGCAGCGGGCGCTGGAAGGTGATCAGGCTGGCGGCGGCCAGCACGGCGAAGGCGGCCAGCAGCACCGCCAGGGTCTGCCTCTGTCGGTTATGGGTGGTCGAAGAGGCCACGAGGTCGGCTGAAAGCTCCCTGATCGGTCGAGGCCGCGCCGCCAGCGCCGCGCGAGCCGACGGCCATCTGCAGCCCGCATGAGGGGCGCACCCGCCTCCCTGGCAGGCATCGGCGCGCTATTCTGCCCCATGGGGGCGGGGGCGGCAACTGAGGGTTGGGAGCACGGCCGGCGTGTGGCAGTATGGGCCCTGCCGGCCCAAGCCGTTGGAGCAGGCTCGAATCGCAGGTTCCGAACCCTGACGGGCGCCGGATCGAGGACCCAGTGGACACGCCGCCGGACCAGCTCTCGACCTTCCTCTCGGGCGAGGTGGGGCGCGCCGTCTGGCCGCTGGAGGAGCAGCGCCGCTCCCTGCTCGCCGATGTGCGCGACGCCACCCCGGAGGAGCTGGCCTGGCAGCCGGCCCCCGGCATGAACACGATCGGCATGCTCCTGGTCCATCTCGCCCTCACGGAGGCCTACCTGGGGCAGATCGGCTTCGAGGGGAGGCCGCAGGCCGACACGCGCGCGGCCATCGGGCTGGCCGAGGACGCCGACGGCATGCCGATGCCCGAAGGGGGGCGCCCGCCCCGCGCCCTGGAGGGCGAGCCGCTCGGCTTCTTCGCCGCGCTCCTCGAGCGCGCGCGCGAGGGAACCTTGCGCGCGACGCGCGAGCTGTCCGCCGCCGACCTCTATCGCGAGGTCACGTGGGAGTGGCCGGGAGCGGGGCGGCGCACCTTCAACCTGCGCTGGCTCCTCTCCCACCTGCTCCAGCACGAGGCGCACGTGCACGGCCAGGTCAATCTGCTGCGGCACCTCTATCGCGAGCGGGGCCGAGTGCCGGGTGCGGTGGATGCGCCCGGCTCGGAGCGCGGCCCGCAACCCGCTCGAGCCTCGCGCTCGGACCGGGGCCGGGATCGCGCGCGGGGGTCGGGCTCGCGCGGCGCTCACCGGCGCAGCCACAAGGCCGCCCGCCGGCGCCGGGCCTAGCCCCTCTTCGCGGATTCCGCCCCGCTACGTCCCCTCGCTCCAGGTGCGCAGGTAGCGTTCCTGCTCGGGGGTGAGCGCGTCGATCTGCACGCCCATGCTCTTGAGCTTGAGGCGCGCCACCTGCTTGTCAATGTGCTCGGGCACGGCGTAGACGTCCCGCTTGAGCGTGCGGTGCTTCCGGGCCAGGAACTCCACGCACAGGGACTGGTTGGCGAACGACATGTCCATCACCATGGCCGGATGGCCTTCCGCCGCGGCCAGGTTGATGAGCCGGCCCTCGCCCAGCAGGAAGACCCGCTTGCCGTTCTTGAGCCGGTACTCGTCCACCAGGGGGCGCACCCGCCTGCGGCCGCGGGAGAGCCGCTCCAGGGCGGGGATGTCGATCTCCACGTTGAAGTGGCCGCTGTTGGCCACGATGGCGCCGTCCTTCATGGCCAGGAAGTGCTCGCGGCGCAGCACCGACTTGTCGCCGGTCAGGGTGACGAACAGGTCGCCGCGGCGCGCCGCCTCGGCCATGGAGACCACCTGGTAGCCGTCCATGGCGGCCTCCAATGCGCGCAGCGGATCCACCTCGGTCACGAGCACGGTCGCCCCCATGCCCTTGGCGCGCGAGGCCACCCCGCGCCCGCACCAGCCGTAGCCCGCGATCACCACCGTGGAGCCCGCCACCAGCATGTTGGTGCAGCGCAGGATGCCGTCCATGGTGCTCTGCCCGGTGCCGTAGCGGTTGTCGAACAGGTGCTTGGTGTTGGCGTCGTTGATGGCGATGACCGGGTAGCGGAGCACGCGGCTCCTGGCCATGGCGCGCAGGCGCGTGACGCCGGTGGAGGTCTCCTCGGTGCCGGCGATCACGCCCTTCAGGTAGCCCCGCTTCTTGGTGTGCAGTGTCGTCACCAGGTCGCAGCCGTCGTCCATGGTGAGGTGGGGCCGCGCCTCGATGCACGAGACGATGTGCGAGTAGTAGGTGCGGTGGTCCTCGCCCTTGATGGCGAAGGTCGGAACGCCGTGGTAGGCCACCAAGGCGGCCGCCACGTCGTCCTGGGTGCTGAGCGGGTTGGACCCGCAGAGGAAGACGTCGGCGCCGCCCGCCTTGAGCGTGCGCGCGAGGTTGGCGGTCTCGGTGGTGACGTGCAGGCAGGCTGCGATGCGCAGGCCCCGCAGCGGGCGCTCCCTCTGGAAGCGCGCGCGGATGGCGCGCACCACCGGCATGTGGCGGTCCGCCCATTCGATGCGCAGCTGGCCCGCCCGGGCCAGCTTCATGTCCTTGACGTCACCGGCCACGGCGTGGCCGTCGGGGGCCGCGCCGTCGCGGCGGCGGAGAGCCTTGCGAGGCATGGGTGCTCCTGAATCGGGGTTGAGGTTGGCTCGACCTTGGGCAAAGAGCGGCGGGGATTGTGCCGGAAGCCGCGGCGGGGCTCAATGGGAAACGGCGGCGCGGCTCCGCTTGCGCCACCTCGACAGCAGCTCCGCCTCCCGCTCGGGCGTGATGCTCGGCGGCACGGGCACTCCCGGCTTCTTCGGCCGGGTCTCCGGAGGACTGGCCTGATCCCACGCCAGCGTGTCGCGGAGGGTGTCGGCAAGGGGTCGGAAGGCGAGCCCCGCGCGCCACGCCCGACGGCAATCCGCCAGGTGGATGCCGCGCTGGCTTTCGAGCACCCAGAGCGGCAGGTCGGTCCAGGGCTGGACCGCCTGCTCGAGCAGGAACGCCTCGTCCACCCACTCCCAGCGTGCATCGCCGCCGGTCGCCGCGCGGCAGGCGTCGAGGTAGCGCCCCAGGGTGAGCGGTTCCTGCGGGCCGGTCGCCAGGAAGACCCCGCTGGCTCGCGCCTCGACCCGAGCGACGAGCCACCCCGCCAGGTCGCGTGCGTCCACGAGCTGCACGGGCGCCTCGGGCCTGTCCGGGGCCAGCACCACTCCCCCGCGCGCCGCGCGCCGCAGCCAGTAGGTCGAGCGGCCGGTGGGATCGTGCGGCCCCACGATGAGGCCGGGCCTCACGATCAGCGCGCGCCCGGGCAGGGCCTCCTGCACCGCGCGCTCGCACAGCGCCTTGAGCGGCCTGGTTCGCCCCGGGGGCGACCTCGCCGTGCGCCGAGATGCTGGAAACGAAGGAGTAGAGGCCGACCGAGTCGGCCAGCGCTTCGGCCGACGCACGCACCACCCGCGGCACGTAGCCGCAGGTGTCCACCACCGCGTCCCACCTGCGACCGCCGAGCGCATCCAGGCCGCCGTCGCGGTCGCCGCGGAGGTGCTCGGCGCCGGGGAACAGACCGGGCTGCGTCCTTCCGCGGTTGAAGAGGGTGATACGGTGCCCGCGCGCGAGGGCGGCTTCCGCGAGGTGTCGCCCCAGGAACAGCGTGCCGCCGAGGATCAGCAGGTCCATGGACGGCTCGCGGGCCTGTGTTCGGCACCGGGGTGCCACCCGGAGCAGGAGCGGACGCCGGGCAAGCCGGTCACGAGAGCGCCCGCCCCGGGAGCCCCTGCGGCCTCACGATTCACGGGCCGGCCCGGCTTGCCGCTCCCAGCTGAGCACGTCGCCCTCGGGCAGCCCCGGGAGCCCGAGCTGGCGAAGCATGTACAGCAGCTGCGCCCGATGGTGCATGCCGTGCGTCAGGACGTGGGCGATCGCGCCCCCATAGGTCTTCTCGCTCGGTGGGCTGTCGAGCGGATCCACCCACCGCTCGTCCCACCCGCCGCGACGGGCGACCGCTCGGGCCACGCCTGCCAGGTCGGCGGCCGCGTGATCCAGGCGGGCGATCATCGCGGGGACGGACCGCCCCTCGGGCCGCGCCCCCTGGTCCGCACGCACGGGCCGGCCGGCCATGAGGTCGGCCCACGCCTCGGCGTTGCGGATGACGTGCAGGAGCGTCGCCCTTGCGGTCCCATGCCCGATGCCGAACTGCCGATCGAGCTGAGCGTCCGTGAGGTCCTGGCAGCGGAGCAGCAGCTGGCGCGTCGTCCAGGCGTCATGTCCCAGCAGGCGGTCGAGCAGGTCCATGGCTTGGGGCTGGCAGGTGGACCGCCCTCCCCGGCTGGGGCGGCCCCTCGGTCACGCTCCGCGCTCAGCGCGGCACCCGGCCCGCCCCCACCCCCACCACGACCTGCGCCAGCGCCTCGATGATGGTGCGGCAGAAGGCCGGCAGGTCCGACGGCATGCGCGAGGTGATCAGGTTGCCGTCGCGCACCACCTCGCGGTCCACGTAGGTGGCCCCCGCGTTCACCAAGTCCTCCTTGATGGCCGAAACACAGGTGACCGTCCTCCCCCGCACCACATTGGCCGATGCCAGCATCCAGCCGGCGTGGCAGATGGCCGCCACCACCTTGCCGGCCCGCGCCGCGTCGCGCACCAGTTCCACCATGGCCTCGTGCCGGCGCATGTGGTCGGGGGCGTAGCCGCCCGGGATGACCACGGCGTCGAACTCGGCGCCCTTCACGCTCGCAGCCGCGACGTCGGCCTTGGCCGGGTAGCCGTGCTTGGAGCTGTAGGTCTTTCCCGCCTCGGGACCCACCACCACCACCTCGGCGCCCGCCTCGCGCAGGCGCAGCAGCGGGTACCAGAGCTCCAGGTCCTCGTAGAAGTTCTCGGCCAGCACCGCGACCTTCCTGCCGCGCAGCTCCATGGGTCCACCTCGCTGTGAAGGAGCCGGGGCCCGGGCTGGAGCGCGATGCGGCTCCAGCCCGCTCGCCGGCAGTGGCTCAGTGCTTTCCGGCCGGGGTCATGGCGCCCAGCGCCTTGGCCGCAGCCTCCACCTGCTGGGGGGCCACCCACAGGATGCAACCGTAGCGGCCCGAGCCCGCGCTGATGCCGCTGGTCGCGACCACGTTGATCTGGGCCTTACCCAGGCGGTCGAGCACCTCGGCCAGAGCCCCCACGCGGTCCTCCCCCTGCACCAGGAACGTGGTCTTGGGCCCTTGCAGCCGCAGCCCCTCCCGCTTCGCCACGTCCTGGAGCTGGGTGGGGTTCTCGGGCACCAGATCCACCTGCACCTTGTCGCCACCCACGGGAAAGACGTGCGCGGCGAGCAGGTTGACCCCGGCCTTCTGGAGCGCGCCGTGGAGCTTGGCACCCGTCCCGGGACGATTCGCCGCAGTGTGGACGAAGTAGTCCACCCGCAGCACCTGATCCTTCATGACCGCCATCCTTCCGCACCGCTGACGGGGGCGCGGAGACCCGGGCAAGGGAAGGCCAGGTTACTCCCGTGGCTGGGGAGGCGCCAGCCGGGTCTTGCCGACGCCCTCCGGCGGCCGCGAGGCCGGCCGGAGCGGCGAGACCGGAGCGGCGACCGTATGGTGGGCCGGTCATGCGGGGCCGGCGCACTACCGGCGGGTGTGCGGGCAGGCCGGGGCGGAGGCGGCAAGGGGCCGTTGACGCCGCCCCCGTTCCGCCACACACTCCGGCCAGAGACCCCCGCGAGTCCTTGAGGATCGAGGAACGGAGCCATGCACCGAAGGCCCGGCACGACCGGGTCGCCGCAGGCGACCCCGGGACGCGCAGCCGGCTCTGCCAGTAGGAAAGCGGCGACGCCCGCTCCCACGACGGGCGGCTCGCGCCATCACCGGAGCTCGCACGCGCGGTAGCCGCACCGCGGAACGGACCGGCCATGAGCCCAGTCCTGCACGCACCACCCCAGCCCGCGATTGACGCCACGCCCATCCTCGGCGCGATCGAGAGCCTGGCATCCGAACGCCGCCGCGGCGTGACCTTCATGGGCGCGCGCGGACGGAGCCTCGTCCCCTACACCGACCTCGTGGAGCGCGCAAGGCGCGTCGCGTCGGCGCTGCGCTCGCGCGGGCTCCGCCCCGGGGACGCGGTCGTCGTCGTGCTGCCCGACCCCGAGGAGGCTCTCGCGGCGATCCTCGGGGCGATGGCGGCCGGGGTGGCGCCGGCGCCGATCTACCCGCCCACGGCATTGCACGCGCTCCCGGTGTTCCTGCGGCATCTCGCCCACATGCTCGAGCGCAGCGGCGCGCGCCGCGTGATCGCCGCCGCGAAGCTGGTGCCGTTCCTGGGCGCCGTGCCCCAGCCGGTGGAAGCGATCGGAGCGCTGCTCGACGCGGCGCCGGGGCCCTTCGAGCGCCCGTCGGCCGGCGACACGGCCTTTCTCCAGTTCACCTCCGGCACCACCGCCGCCCCGCGCGGCGTCATGGTCACGCACGGCAACCTGGCCGCGAATCTCGCGATGATCCGCGCCGCGGCGCGGGTGGACGACCGCTCGAAGATCGTGACCTGGCTGCCCGTCTACCACGACATGGGGCTGGTGGGCACGGTGCTGGGCGCGATCTCGACGGGGCTGGAGCTCTCGGTGATGCCTCCGCAAGCGTTCCTGCGCGCCCCGCGCCTGTGGCTCGAGGAGATCTCGCGCGTGGGCGCGACGCACACGGCGGCACCCAACTTCGCCTACGGCCTGTGCGTCAAGCGCGTGCCCGAGGTGTCGGGCCTGGATCTCTCGTCCATGCGCGTCTTCGTCTGCGGCGCCGAGCCGATCCTCCCCGCCACCCTCGAGCGCTTCAATGCCCACTTCGCCCCCACCGGGCTCCATCCCGGCGCGGTGACCCCGGCCTACGGCCTGGCCGAGGCCACGCTCGCCGTCAGCTTCGCGCCCTACCTGGGCGGGCTGTGCTGCGACGAGTCTCGCGCGCCGCGCGTGCCGTCGTGCGGCGTGCCGCTGCCCGGGGTGGAGGTGCGCGTGGCCGACGAACATGGGCACGAGGTCGGCGAGCGCCAGGTGGGCGAGGTGCAGGTGCGCGGCCCCACGGTCACGCCCGGCTACGTGCGCAATCCCGAGGAGACGCGCGCCGCGCGCGCCCCCGGCGGCTGGCTCCGCACCGGCGACCTCGGCTATCTGGCGGGCGGCGAGCTCTACCTGCTGGGCCGGCGCAAGGACGTGATCATCGTGCGCGGACGCAATCTCTACGCGCACGACATCGAGGGGGTGGCCGGCGAGCACCCCGACGTGCGCACCGGCAACGTGGCCGCCTTCGGCGTGCCGGCGATGGACACCGAGGCGCTGGTGGTGGTGGCGGAGAGCCGGCGCCCGGGGGACGCCGACCGCATCGCCCGCGAGGTGCGCGGGCGGCTGGCGGAGGTCTTCGGCGTGGTGCCGCGCGACGTGCGCGTGGTGGCGCCGGGCACGCTCCCCAAGACCTCGTCGGGCAAGCTCCGGCGCGGCGAAATGCGCGAGCGCTACCTGGCCGGCCGTCTCCACCCGCGCCGCAGCCGGCTCGAGACCGCGCGCGTCATCCTGCGCTCGTGGCTGGGGCACGTGCGCCCGCGCCGGCGCGGGTGACCGGCAGGGCGAACGGGGGCGGCGCCGAAGCCTCCTTCCTCCGCCCGGATGGCCGTGACCCTCCCTTCGGCCCCTCCCCCTACGCCGACCTCGCCAGTAGCTTCGCCTTGTCCGTCCGCTCCCAGGTGAAGTTGGGCTCGTTCCGCCCGAAGTGCCCGTAGGCCGCGGTTGCGCGGAAGATCGGGCGGCGGAGCCTCAGGTGCTTGATCAGCCCCGCCGGGGTGAGGTCGAAGTGCTTGCGCACCAGGTCGGTGAGCTTGGCGTCGCTCACCTTGCCGGTGCGCTTGCTGTCCACCATCACGCTCACCGGCTCGGGGATCCCGATGGCGTAGGCGATCTGCACCTCGCAGCGGTCGCAGAGCCGCGAGGCCACCAGGTTCTTGGCCACGTAGCGCGCGCCGTAGGAGGCGGACCGATCCACCTTGCTCGGGTCCTTGCCGGAGAGGGCGCCGCCGCCGTGGCTGCCCACCCCGCCGTAGGTGTCCACGATGATCTTGCGACCGGTGAGCCCGGTGTCGGCCATGGGGCCGCCCTTGACGAACGAGCCGGTCGGGTTGACGTGCCACTTGATGGGCGCGGCGCGCTTGACCAGGCGCTTGGGCAGGATGGGCATGACCACGTGCCGGATCACGTCCTCGCGGATCTGCTCCTGCTTCACCTTGGCGTCGTGCTGGCTCGAGACCACCACGGTGTCCACGCGCAGCGGCATGCCGTCCTCGTACTCCACCGTCACCTGCGACTTCCCGTCCGGACGCAGGTAGGGCAGGGTGCCGTCGCGCCGCACCTTGGCCAGCCTCCGCGTGATGGCGTGCGCCAGCATGATGGGCAGCGGCATGAGCTCCTTGGTCTCGCGGCAGGCGAAGCCGAACATGAGGCCCTGGTCGCCCGCGCCCCCCTTGTCCACGCCCATGGCGATGTCGGGCGACTGGTCGTCGATCGCGGTGATCACCGCGCAGGTGTGGCTGTCGAACCCGTACTCGGCGCTGTCGTAGCCGATCTCGCCGATCACCTTGCGCACCAGGGCCGGGATCTCCACGTAGCCGTGGCTCGTGATCTCGCCGGCCACGAAGGCGAGCCCGGTGGTGACCAGCACCTCGCAGGCCACGCGGCTCATGGGGTCCTGCTTGATGAGCGCGTCGAGCACCGAGTCCGAGATCTGGTCGGCGATCTTGTCGGGGTGGCCTTCGGTGACGGATTCGGAGGTGAACAGGTGTCTCTGATGTGCCATGGAATCCTCTCCGGCTGCGTCGCGCCGCGAACGGTCGCGGCATCGCAACCGCTCAGTCGCTCGGAATGGGTTGCACCGGCCCCGGGATCTTGCCCAGGCGCCGTTTGAGGTCGTCGATCCGCGGCACGCCGCCCGGATCCTCGCCGTTGAGCACCGCCAGGTAGAGGCTCACGTAGTCGCCCCACTGCATCAGCGACAGCAAACGCGCCAGTCGGCTCGGCCCCTGGGCGCGCACTTCGTGGCACGGGATGCCGGCCTCGGCCAGGACATCGCGCGTCACCTGCACGCGCGCCTCCAGCCGCGGGTGCTCTTCGGTATCTCGCAGGAGGACGACCGACGCGGGGAATGCGCGGCCGCGCGGGGACGGCCAGGCTTCGATCTCGTTGTGGTCCAGCTCCGGCAATGCACCTGCGTAGCCGGGCATCTTAGCATTTTCGTTGAGCTGCTGCCTCCAGCGCGCGGCCAGCGGCCCGAGCTCGTCGCCGACCGCGACGACGAGCGGCAGGCGTCCGTGCAGCGCCCGTGCGAGCTGCTTGGCGGGATTGCGCGCCTCCTTGACCCGGCCGGCCAGCCGTCGCGCGACGCCCTCCAGCTGCTCCGCAGCGGCCTGCCATTCGCCGGCCAGGGACACCCCGGACTGCGCGCGCGCGCACAGCTCGGAGAGCAGCACCCAGGCGGTCGGCACCGCGGCGCGGGGCGCGTAGCCGGGCGGCATGCGCAGCCACGGCACCTTCTCGCGCGCGCACCACTCCGCCAGCTTCCCCCCGCTGGTCAGGGCCACGCGGCCGGCGCGGGTGCGCGCCGAGGCTCCTGCCAGCGCGAGCGTCTCCTCGGTGTTGCCGGAGTAGGAGCTCAAGACCAGCAGCGCGCCCTCGCGCACCCAGCCCGGCCACAGGTAATCCCGCACCGCAAAGAGGGGCTGGCGCAGCCGGTCGCGCAACGCGGCGCGGGTGAGCTCGGCCGCGATGGCCGACCCGCCCAGGCCGCCCACCACGATCATGGAGGGGGAGCGCGGGAGCTTGTCCCACGGGTGGGTCTCCAGCCCGTCGAGCGCGTTGCGCACCTGCTCGGCCACGCCCTCGACGCGCTCCGTCATCCCCGACGGGTCGAGATGCGCGAAGGAGCGATCCAGGGAGACCGCGGCGCGCGGGCGCGGCCGCCTCGCAGGCGCCGCGCGCGCCCCGCGACGCTTGCGCCTGACGCTCACTCCTCCTCCCCGTCGCCGCGCAGGTAGTCGGTCAGGAACCGCACGCCCAGCTCGATGCGGAACGGCTCACGCGCCGCCAGGGCCCG
>JBBIHL010000072.1:0-10228 GCA_037447075.1 Candidatus Eiseniibacteriota bacterium
GGCACGGCGGGACCATCCGGCTGGAAGGCGAGCCGGGCCAGGGGGCCCGGTTCGTGATCGAGCTCCCGATCGCGGAGCCAGGAGTGAGCGGTGTCTGAAATCACGCTGTTGCTGGTGGACGACGAGGAATCGTTCCGCAAGCTGGTGGGTCGCGAGCTGGCGCGCGCCGGATACGCGGTGAGCACGGCGGGAAACCTCGAGGAGGCGCGGGGGGCGCTGGCGAAGCAGCACTTCAACCTCGTGGTGCTCGACGTGCGCATGCCCGACGGCAGCGGGCTCGACCTGCTGCCCGAGATCAAGGAGAACTCGCCCCGCACCGAGGTGGTGATGCTCACCGCCTACGGGACCGTGGAGGAGGCGGTGCGGGCGATCTCCGAGCTGGGCGCCCACAGCTTCCTCACCAAGCCGTGCAAGCTGGGCGAGCTCGAGGCGGTGCTGCGCAAGGCGGTGCAGAAGCAGACCCTCGAGGCCAGCAACGTGGCCCTGCAGCGCGACGTGGACCGCCTGCAGCCCAGCGAGCAGTTCATCGGCGGCACCCCCCAGGTGCGCGAGCTGCTGAACCTGGTCTCGCGGGTGGCCGAGACCGAGTCCACCGTGCTGATCCGCGGCGAGAGCGGGGTGGGCAAGGAGCTGGTGGCGCGGGCGGTGCACCGCCAGAGCCGCCGGGCCCGCCAGCCGTTCGTGGTGGTGGACTGCGCCTCGCTGCACGAGAACCTGCTGCAGAGCGAGCTGTTCGGGCACGAAAAGGGCGCCTACACCGGCGCGGTGCGCCTCAAGCACGGCCTGTTCGAGGTGGCCGATCGCGGCACCATCTTCCTGGACGAGATCGCCGAGATCAGCCCGGCGCTCCAGGTGAAGCTGCTGCGCGTGCTCGAGGCGGGCAACTTCCGCCGCGTGGGAGGCACCGCCGACATCAAGGTGGACGTCCGCGTGATCGCCGCCACCAACCGCTCGCTGGAGAGCATGATGAAGGACGGCGCCTTCCGCGAGGATCTCTACTACCGGCTCAACGTGTTCTCGATCCACATCCCGCCGCTGCGCGAGCGCCGCGAGGACATCCCCGGGCTGGTCATGCACTTCATCCGCAACTCGTCGGTGGCCCCGAAGCGCGCCACGCGCGTCTCCGACGAGGCCATGGAGGTGCTGCGCCGCTACGTGTGGCCGGGCAACGTGCGCGAGCTGGAGAACGTGATCGAGCGCGCGCTCATCCTCTGCGACTCGGGCGTGATCCAGCCCGAGCACCTGCCGATGAGCGTGCGGCTCGCGCCCGCCTTCCGCGAGGAGGAGTCCGAGCGCTTCCCCACGCTCGACGAGGTGGAGCGGCGCTACATCCAGCGCGTGCTCCAGGAGTGCAAGGGTCACCGCCAGAAGGCGGCGGCCATCCTGGGGATCAGCGAGCGCAACCTCTACCGCAAGCTGAAGGAGCTGGAGCAGGCCCAGGCCTTGTAGGAGCCCCCACGGCGCGCCCGGGCCGGCCTGCGTTGCCGGTTGGGAGGGCTCCCCAGGGCCTGCCAGCTCCTCTCCGAACCTGCCAGCTTGACAGCCTTCCCCGCCTGCCTCGCGTCGCCCATCCGCCTCGGCCACCCGAGCCCGTGTTGAGCCTCAACGAGTTGCGCGCCGTCCGGAGGCGGCGCTTCCCACGGCACGGGCGTTGCAAAACCACCCGCCCGAGAGCGGCGGCTCGTCCGGCCGACGCGCGAGAGGCCAGGGTGAAGGCCCCTCCAGCGCCGGCTCCTCGGGGCGGTCGCCGCTCGACAAAAGAAGCCGCGGGGCGCCGAACGCCCGGCGGTTGACATAAGGGCGCGGTGGTCACGGGTGACCTGGCGGAGGAGTTTTGGGGAATGGGCTCCTCTTGCCGTGGGGGGTCCTGACGTGGCGCCGCGCCCTGATTCTTTCCGTCGCGACGGGGGGATCGCTTCCGTGCACCGCGCCGGGCCCGAGGCTGCGACGACGGGTCGGCTCGACCCGCGAATCCCCGCCGTGACCAGGGGGACGGCCGGATTGGGCGGCGCCAGACACAGTCCTCGCGCCACGGGCGGCGGCCCGCAGCGCGTCCTGATCTACGAGCCCCCTTCGCTGGGCTGCGAGAACATGGTCGAGGTCCTCACGGACCAGGGCTGCGAGGTGCTCCGCTGCTCGGCCGGCAGGGCCCTGCTCGAGGAAGTGGTCAAGCACCCGCCGGCCGCGGTCGTCTACGGCATCCCGCCCGACGGGGCTCGCGAGCTCTCGGTGCTCCGGCTCATCCGGCAGGCGGCGCCCGGAGTCCCGCTGGTGCTGGTCTCCGCCCGGGAGTCCCTGGTCACCCAGAAGCTGGTCCAGGAGCTTCGCCCCATCTACTACGCGATCTGCCCCGTGGAGGCCGCCGAGCTGCGCGAGGCCGTCCAGGCGGCGCTCGCCCGCGACCGGCGCACCGCCCGCAGGACCTGACCGCGCGCCCCCTTCCGCCCGCCGGTGCGTATGTCGGCGGCCCTCGCCGACGGCTCGCGGCAAGGGAGGACTGACAAACCTGCAGCGGAGCCTGCCACGCTGACAGTGCCCGGCCGCCGGGGCGCCGCCGTCCACACCCTCCGTTCCGGCCACCCGCGTTGCGCGCAAAGCGCTTGCGGCCGCGCGTGACGCCCCGGCGCCGCCCGGCACGCGCGTTGCGGTTGGACCTGGCCCAAAGGCCGGCGGCGGCCGGGGCTCGCGAGACCCCGCGCCGGGACGCGGGTCGCGGCGCGCCGGCCAGGGGAGCGAGCATGTGTCGGGTGATGATCTACGAATGCTGTGCCCCTTCCGGGCCTCCGATCGCGTCGCTGCTGTCGGGAGAGAGCTTCGAGCTCTTCACCGTGACCTCGCGCAGCGCGCTGATGGAGGAGATCCTCCAGCGCCGACCCGACGTGCTGATCTACGGGTTGGGCCAGAGCTGCGAGCAGGATCTGGGCATGGCCAGGCTGGTGCGCAGCGCGGCGCCCGAGGTGCCCCTGATCCTGGTGGCGTCGGACGACTCGCTGCTCACCCAGAAGCTCGCCCAGGACCTGGGCCCGATCTACTACGCGGTGCGGCCGGTGGATGACGCCGATCTGGCGGAGGCCGTGCGCGCGGCCGCCGCGTCGCGCCGGCCGAGGACGAGCATCGGGGGGGCTTGATCCCACTGGCCGCGTGAGTCCAGGGATGCGCCGGCTGGCCGCCGCCCCCGGAGTGGCGCGGGGCGGCGGCCGCCCGTTATGATGGGCGGGGCCCGGTCGGGACCCGCCGGGGTGGCTTCGGGATGGAGGGCGCCCGGGCCGGAACGTGCCGCTGCCGGATCGCGAGGGGAGCGCGATGAAGCGTCGCGACTTTCTGGGATGGATGACGCGACTCGCCGGGACCACGCTGGGCGCGTTCGTGCTGTATCCCGTGCTGCGTTTCCTGGTGCCGCCCAGGATCCCCGAGGCCGTCACCCGGCGCGTGGCGGCGGCCAGGAAGGACGAGCTCAAGCCGGGCAGCTTCAAGACCTTCCCCTTCGGCTCGCAGCCGGGGATCCTGATCCGGACCTCGGACGGCCGCTACCGGGCCTTCTCCGCCGTGTGCACCCACCTGGCCTGCACCGTGCAGTACCGCGCCGCCGACCAGGTCATCTGGTGCGCCTGCCACAACGGGATCTACGACCTGGAAGGCCGGAACGTCTCGGGGCCCCCTCCGCGTCCGCTCGACCGCTACGAGGTGCACGAGGTCGGCGGCGACGTGGTGGTGGAAAAGCCGAAGGGCGCGTGATGCCGGGAGGCGGCGGCCCGCCGGCGCGCCCGGGGTGGCGGGAGTGGCTGGACGTCCGCCTGGGCCTGGAGCCCCTGCGCCGTCTGGCCGAGCACAAGGAGGTTCCGGCCCACCGCCACACCTTCTGGTACTACTGGGGAGGGATGACCCTGTTCCTCTTCGGCGTCCAGGTGGCCACCGGCATCCTGCTGCTGCTCTACTACCGCGCCAGCGCCGACGAGGCCTACGAGAGCGTGCGGTTCCTCATGACGCAGGTGTCCTTCGGCTGGCTGATCCGCTCCATCCATTCGTGGAGCGCGAACCTGATGATCGGCGCGGCGCTGATCCACATGTTCAGCGTGTTCCTGCTCAAGGCCTACCGCGGGCCGCGCGAGGTGACGTGGCTCTCGGGCATGGTGCTGCTGGGGCTGGCGCTCGCCTTCGGCTTCAGCGGCTACCTGCTGCCCTGGAACGAGCTGGCCTTCTTCGCCACCAAGGTCGGGACCGACATCGTGGGGGACCTGCCGCTGGTGGGACGCTTCCTCCTGCGCTTCCTGCGCGGCGGCGACCAGATCACCGGCGGCACGCTCACCCGGTTCTTCGGCGTGCACGTGGCGATCCTGCCGGCCATCGCCACCGTGATCCTGGGGGTCCATCTCTACCTGGTGCAGCGGCACGGCATGAGCGTGCCGCCCGGCGTCGAGGCGGCAGGCCCCGCGCGGCGCATGAGGTTCGTGCCCAATTTCCTCATGCGCGACATGGTGGGCTGGCTCGCGGCCCTGGGCGTGCTGGCGCTGCTCTCGGCGCTCTTCCCCTGGGAGCTGGGCGTGAAGGCCGACCCCTACGCGCCCGCGCCGGCCGGGATCCGGCCCGAGTGGTACTTCGTCTGGATGTTCCAGACCTTGAAGCTGCTGCCCTCGCACGTGGGACCCCTGGAAGGGGAGCTGGTCGGCATCCTCGGGATCGGCGCCGCGGGGCTGGTCTGGACGCTGGCGCCGTTCCTCGATGACGCCGAGGGCCGCGGCCCGCGCGCCCGGCTGTGGAGCATGCTGGGCGCGCTCGCCGTGGTCTACGTCACGCTCATGACCGTGCTCTCCTACGCGTGGGGGGGCAACCCGTGAAGCCGGCGCGGGCGCTGGCGGGGGCCGCCGTGCTGGGCGCGTGGGTCGCGCTCGCGCTGGGCGTGGGCCCGGTGCGGGGCCAGGCGCCGGCCACCGATTCCTGCCTCGAATGCCACAGCCAGCTCGACGAGGAGCGCCTGGTGAAGCCCACCCGCAACTTCGCCGCCGACGTGCATGCCCAGCACCGCCTGGGCTGCGCGGGCTGCCACGGCGGCGACCCCAAGGACATGGACGTCACGGCGATGGACCCCGGCAAGGGGTTCAGGGGGGTGCCCGGGTACGAGCAGATCGCGGAGTTCTGCGCGCGCTGCCACGCCGACGCCGAGCTCATGAAGCGCTACAACCCGCAGCCCTACATCTTCTCCATGGCCGAGTTCCGCACCAGCGTCCACTGCAAGAAGATCGCCGAGGGCGACAAGAAGGTGGCCACCTGCACCAATTGCCACGGCGTGCATCCGATCCTCTCGCGCAAGGACCCCAAGTCACCCGTCTACAAGGCCAACGTGCCCTCCACCTGCGCCCGGTGCCACAACGCCGACTACATGAAGGGCCGCAAGGTGCGCACCGACCAGTACGCGCTCTACCGCCGCAGCGTGCACGGCAAGGCCCTGCTGGAGAAGGGCGACGTCTCCGCGCCGGCGTGCAACAGCTGCCACGGAAACCATGGCGCCGTGCCGCCCAACACCCAGAACATCTCGCTGGTGTGCGGGAACTGCCACGGGCGCGAGGGGGAGCTGTTTGCCGCCAGCCGGGTGCGGGACGCCCTCGAGCTGGCCGGCAAGCGCGGCTGCGTGACCTGCCACGGCAACCACGACGTGCAGGTCCCCACCGACGAGATGGTCTCGACCCGGCCGCCGGGGCTGTGCGGGCAGTGCCACTGGCCCAACTCGCCGGGAGACAAGGCCACCGCCCTGATCGTGCCCGGCTTCCACGGCTTGAAGTCCGGGATCGCCGAGGCCGAGAGCCTGCTGCGACTGGCCGAGGAGAAGGGCATGGAGACCGCCTCGGGGCGCGAGCTGCTCAAGCAGGCGAGCGATCAGCTGGTGAGCGTGCGCGCCGTGCTCCACAGCTTCGACCGGGTCCAGATCATGACCGTGCTCAACGAGGGGGCAGGCCTCGCCAGCCAGGCCGCGCGGCAGGGGCGGGCCGCGCTGCTGGACTGGCGCAACCGGCGCATCGGGATGGCGCTGTCGCTGGTGGTGATCCTGGCGCTGATGGGGCTGCTGATCGCGAGGATCCGGCGGATGGAGCGCGGCGCCGCGCCGGCGCCGGAGGGCGGCGCGCCCCAGGCGCGGGGCTGATCCTCGCCAGCGCCCCGCGCCGGGTCACTCCTCGCGCGGACCGGGTGCGGCGGAGTCCTGGTGGCGGTAGGGGGCGGGGTTCGTCGCGGCCCGATAGAGGGCGTCCGCGTAGTGGACCAGCGCCACGTAGCGCTCCACGTACTCGCGCCCGGCTTCCACGCTCTCCTCCCGGTGGCCCCTGGCGGCCAGCGCCCGCTGGAAGCGCTCGCGCAAGCCCTGCCGCACCGCGTCGCCCAGCAGCGCGAGGAGCGCGTCGGCGTCGCCCGTCTCCAGGGCGCGGTCGGTGGCGGGGATGGCCGGCCCCAGGTCCCGGCCTGCGGGCATCAGGCCGACGTAGGGCTCGCCTTCGCCCGCGCGGTGGACGCGGACCAGGGTCTCGAAGAAGTAGGCGTCCGCCAGCTCGCGCGCCTGGGGACCGAGCTGGCGCACGGCCTGCGCCCGCGCGAAGGCCGCCCGGATCTCGGGCTCGTCCTTCGTCTGCACCCACGCCAGCGTCGGATTGACGTCGCCCTTGGCCAGGGCCGCCTGCGCGGCCTTCACCACGGGACCGTCCATGCCGTCGCAGTGGGCGAAGGCCGCGCCGGGCAGCACGGCGGCGATGCTCACGGCCAGCAGTGCTGTGGTCTTCCTATCCATTCTCTCCTCCTTCGACCGATTCCTCGGCGGCTCGGGCCGCCTCGGCCTCGGCTCGCTCCTCGGCCTCCCGGCGCGCCTCCTCCTCCTGGATCCGCTCCCACTCGGCCCGGTGCTCGTGCCGGAGCTGCTCCTCGCTGATGCGCCCCGTGAGCCACGTGAAGTTCATGGGGTAGACGTCGGGGTTGAGCATCACCTGGTAGAGGTGCCAGACCAGGATGGCCAGGAAGGCGAGCCACGCCTCGTAGTAGTGCACGACCGTGGCCAGGTCGAGCGCCCACTTGGCCAGCCAGCGCAGCGACTGGTTCTCGTACCAGAGCACGAAGCCGGTGAGGGTCATGACCCCGGTTCCCCAGACCAGCGCCCAGTACTCCGCCTTCTCGGCGTATCCATAACGACCGAAGGCGGGCGGCTCGGGCCGCCTGCCCGCCATGTAGCGCAGGTTCTCCCAGAGCTGACGCGCGTCCAGCCGGCTGGGTCGCATGGCGCGCAGCGTCTCGCGACCGCGGCGCGTGATCAGGTAGCCAAGGTGGAACAACGCCACGCCGACCATGACGAGCGCGGCGCCGCGGTGGATGAGGCCGCGCCAGGCGTAGCCGCGCTCCAGCCGCGCCAGCCAGGCGAAGGGCCAGGCCTCCGGGAACTTGAGCGCGAAGCCGGTGTACACCAGCGTGAAGAAGCTCACGGTGAGCAGGGCGTGCTGGATGCGCTCGCCCAGCGTCATGCGCCAGTACCAGCGGCCCGCCCCGTGGACGGCGCGCGCCGCCAGGCCGAGGTGGACGCGCAGGTGCCGGCGCAGCTTGGCCGCGTAGTCGAGGCCGTTGTGCAGGGTCATGAAGCCGATCGTGACGGTGATGAGCGCCAGGTAGGCCCAGCGCACCCAGAAGAGCAGCGGCTGGTCGGCCGTGGTCATGGCCACGTGGACCGGACCCATCGCGAACCGCGTGCCGGCTCCCGGATGGCACTTGCCGCAGGTCTCCGGCAGGCGCCCTGCCGAGATCGGCGAGCGCGGGTCGCTGGAGGGCAGGATCTCGTGCTCGCCGTGGCAGCTCGCGCAGTTGGCGACGGCGGGCGAGCCGCCTCGCGCCGCCAGGCCGTGGTAGCTGTCCTGGTAGGTGGAGAGCCTTCCGGCGGGGAGCCCGTAGGTCTCGCGAATGCCCTGGGCCTCGTGGCAGGCCGCGCAGGTCCGGGTGACCCCGGCCGCGGCCACGGGAGAGTTGACGTCGCGCGGGCCCCGGATCAGGTGCTCGCCGTGGCAGTCGGTGCAGACGGGGGAGTCGGTGACCCCGCGGGCCAGCGCCTGGCCGTGCACGCCCGCCGTGTAGCCGCGGGTCTCGTCGGCGTGGCACCGGCCGCAGGTGCCCGGGATGTTGGTGCGGTAGATGGAGGACGCGGGATCCGCGGCGCGCCTCAAGCGGTGGCTCTCGTGGCAGTCGTTGCAGGTGGCGGCCCGCGCATCCCGGGAGCGGCCGTGCACGCTGCGCTGGTAGAGCGCGTAGGCCTCCGGGATCGTGATCTTGCGGCGCGTCATCAGCTCGCGATCCGCATGGCAGCGGGCGCAGGTCTCGGCCAGGCGGGCGCGGCTCGTGGGCGAGCGCTCATCCCGATGAGTGAGCAGCCGGTGGGTGGGGCCGTGACAGTCGGTGCAGGTCGAGGCGTCCCGGTCGCCGCCGGCCCGGGCCTTCCCATGCACGCTGCCCTGGTAGTCCTCCACCACCTGGGCGTGGCACCGGCCGCAGATCTGCATCCCGATGCGGTCCGCGGGCTGGGTGTCGTGCGTGCCGTGGCAGGCCACGCAGCTGGAACTGCCGGCGCCGGGTCCGCCCCCGCCGCGAACCTTCCCGCGGGGAGCCGGACGGGCGCCGATCGCGGCGTGGACGCTCCGCGCCACCCCCTCGAGCTGGTCGCCGTGGCAGCTGGTGCAGCGGATGGGCGCCAGGACTTCCGGGTGCGGGATGGTCGAAGCGTCCGAGTGGCAGGCCACGCAGGCCAGGGTGCCGTGCGCCGAGGCATCGAGCTCGGCGGCGCTGACGGGCAGCGTGCCGCCGGCAAGCTCCGGGTCGGCGTGGCACGTCATGCACTCGTCGTCGGGGATGGCGGCACCGCGGGCGACCCCGCCCGGGAGAAGGGCGGCGAGCGCGACCCACGCGATTCCGGCCAGCGCGTGCGCCGCGAGCCGGGCCCCTGCCGACGAGGCCCGCGCCGCCCCTGTGCGCGTGCACGGTCGCTTCACGTGATGCCTCGATTCCGCGGCCCACGCCTCGTGCGCCGACCCGCGGGACGGCGGGCCGCGAACCCCGGGTGGGGCGGCCCGCCGGGTCCCGCACTGGAAGGCGAGGACCGGACCAAGGCGGCAGCGCGCGGGGGCCGGCCGCCCTAACCTGCTGTGATTGGTCCGAGCGCGCCGCCGGCGGGTTTTCGGCGACCTGCAGAACCGTCAGAGGCCATTGACAGAATGACAGTCGGCCGGAGCAGTGACAGGACCCCCGTGCTGGGGGTCCCATGACGAGGGCCGCCCAAGTCCGCATGGGACCCGGGATTCGGCGGCCGACTCCTCGGGCTCCCTACGTGATCCTACGGTCCGTCTCTTGCATTTCGAGTCCATGCGGCGTAGTCGTTGAAACCCTGGAGACGGGCCCCGGGCTGCGGGGGCGCCCGTCGCGCCGAGGCGTCGTACGGCTCTGGAGGGAAAGCACATGCGACGGACGATTCGAACGCTCGCGGTCCTGGCGGCGGGCCTCTGGGTGGGGGTGGCCGCCCATCAGGTGCTGGCCTACCCGGACCTCGCGCTCAAGACCAAGGCCGCGTGCACCGCTTGCCACGCGAACCCCGGCGGCGGAGCCGAGCTGACCGACGCAGGCAAGGCCTACAAGAGCGACGCCGCCAAGGCGCCGCCCGCCGACGTCAAGGGGTCGGACTACGTGGGCGTCAACAAGTGCAAGATGTGCCACCTGGCCCAGTACAAGGCGTGGCAGGGCACCAAGCACGGGAGCGCGTTCGCCGGCCTGGAGAAGGCGGACTCGACGGCCGCGGCCGAGATGGCGGCCAAGCTCAAGCTCGAGCTCAAGGAGGCTCCGGCCAAGACCGACGGCTGCGTGAAGTGCCACGTGACGGGCTTCCGCCTCCCGGGCGGCTACCCGGCGGCCGACAGCGCGAAGACGGCGGCGGTGGTCAACGTGGGCTGCGAGTCCTGCCACGGGCCGGGCAGCCTGCACGTCACCGCACCGAAGGCGGAGAAGAAGTCCAAGATCAACAACGGCGTGTCCGAGAACATGTGCAGGCAATGCCACACGCCGGAGACCAGCCCGAGCTTCAAGTACGAGGAATACAAGGCCAAGGGCGCGCATCCGGTGGCCAAGTCCTAGGAGAAGCGGGCCGCGCGCGGTGGCGGTGCGGAGGCGCCCACAGCGGGGCGACGCGGGTGAGCGGAACGAGCGAGGCGCGCGGTGGGGCGACGCG
>JBBIHL010000073.1:0-10197 GCA_037447075.1 Candidatus Eiseniibacteriota bacterium
CGCCACCGCCGCGGTCGCGCCGTGCACGCCGAGCGCCGCGCACAGCAGCGCCGCGGTTGCCGCGGCGGGGCCCAGCACGCGACCGGTGCGCCTCACGGGGCGACCCCGTCGAGAATCCACTGCCGGATGGCCTGGTAGTCCGGATCGCTGGTGGAGCCGAAGGGTTTGACGCCGTGCGGCGTGCCCCCGGCCTGAAGCGCCAGCGGCTCGGTCAGGATCGGGCTCGAGTCCGGCGAGGACGGGGAGACCTGGAGGACGACCTGGTCGAAATCGAAACGCAGGTCCTTCGCGCCCGGCGGCGAGAGCGCGAGCGTGCCCCGGATGCCCCCGCCGTGGCAATCCCCGACCGCGTCGCAGCCCTGGCGCACCAGGACCGGCTCGACGGTCTGCTCGAACTCCGGGAAGCTGAGGTTCAGGGTCTGGCCCCCGCCCGGGGGCGGCGCCGGGTCGGTGGGCGAAGCGCAACCACCGTGCAAGACGCACAGTGCCGGCGCGACGAACAGCGCCCAGCGCACCGCCCGAAGATCCGTGCCCTGCCGGGACATGGGGCTTTCGCCTCCCGCTCATGCGCGGTGCAGCGGGACCGCTGCAAAACGACCGGGCCGCCAGCGGGGACCGGTGCGTCCCGGTTGGGCCCCTGGGCCAAATGGGCTTGCGGTCGCGGAATGCGGTACCACGCCACCTGCGACTCGACCAAGTCCTGGGGATCGAGCAAGGAGCTTGCCAGCCGGCGTCGGCAGGGCGAGCGGGCGCGTGCGCTTTGCACGATCGGCGGGGAGAGCGGCGACCGCGCCGCGGGCGGCGGGCGGGTCGCCCTCCCACGCGGAGCGCGGGGGGTTGCCGACCGCCTAGAAGAACTCCACCCGGAAGAGCTGCCGGGCGGTGGCCTCGAGCGCGAAGCGCTCCTTCAGCGACCGCTCCACCCACACCGTGTCCACGCCCGCCGCGCCGGGCTGGACCAGCACGGCCGCGAGATCGCCTCGCTCGAGCGCCTTGCGTTTCGCCCGTTCCGGGCCCAGGACGAAGAGCGCGGTCCCCCAGGCGTCGGCCAGCATCGCCGACGGGGCGACCACGGTGACGGAGATCAGGCCTTCGGCCGGGCGTCCCGAGCGCGGGTCGAGGATGTGTCCGTAGGTCTTGCCGTCGGCCGCGACGAACTGCTCGTACTTGCCCGAGGTCGCCACCGCTTCGCCGGTCAGAAGCAGCCGCGCGAAGTAGGGCACGCGGTCGCGTGGGTCCCGGATGCCGATGCGCCAGCGGTCGGCGCCCGGCGGGCTCCCCGACGCGAGCATGTTGCCGGAGAGGTCCACCAGCGCGTCGGTCACCCCGCGCACCTTCAACGATTCCGCGGCCACGTCCACGGCGTAGCCCTTGGCGATCCCGCCCAGGTCGATCCTCACCCCGTCGCGCTCGAAACGCAGCGAGCGGGCGGAGGGGTCGAAGTCGAGCATCCCGGTGCCCACCAGGCGGAACGCGGCCCGAGCCTCGGGCTCCGTCGGAACCCGGCGCGGCCCGCCCAGGAAGCCCCAGAGCCGCACCAGCGGTTCCACGGTGACGTCGAAGGCGCCCTCGCTCTCGCGCCAGATCCGGATGGAGGCGTCCAGCACCGCGGCCACCTCGGGATGCACGGGGGTGGGGCCCGGGTAGCCCTGACGGTTCAGCCGCGCCACCTCGCTGGTGGCGGTCCAGTTGCTCATCAGGGAGTCCACGCGCGCGAGCGCGGCCTGGGCCGCCCGCGCGTGGGGCGCGGACCGCGAGGAGTCCGAGGTGACGATGATGACGCTGGCCCGCGTCCCCATCGTCTGCATGGCGTAGGAGACGGAGCGCCGCCCGTCCGGCGCGCCCCTCCCCGGCGCCGCCCGCCAGGCCGCGAGGATCATCCCGACCGCCAAGCCGGCGCCCACCATGCGCCTCGCCATCGTCAAACCGGCTCCCCGAGGGCGGGCCTCGGGAAGGACTCGACCGTCCCTCCCCCGCGGGCGCCCCTCGCGGCGGCCGCGGGCTCGCCGAAGACCCGCCCGCCGGCCACCAGCCGGCAGGCGAGCCCGGCGACGATCGCCGCGTCGAGCAGGTCGCCGCCGATCACGAGCAGGACGGCGAGCGTGGCCCCGTTGGCGTGCGGATAGCGGCCGGCCGCGGCGAGGCCGACCAGGAGCATCAGCAGGATCTTGACGGGAGCGACGATCAGCAGGGCCCCGGTGCGCTTCGCCCGGGTCAGCAGCCCCTGGGCGATGGCGCGGGTCGAGAGCAGGAAGGGCACGAGCGCGATCCAGGGAAGCGCGGGCGCGACGGCGGTCTCCATCTCCGCCGAGAGGTCGAAGCCCAGCCGGAGCGCCAGCAGCCCCAGCGGCGTCACGGTGAGCAGCCCGATGCCGAGGGTGAAGACGGACGCGGCGCCGGCCGCGAACCGGATCACGCGGCGCAGCTCGGGCCGGTCCCGGGGAAGCACCAGGCTGACCTGGTGCAGCCCCCACAGCGGCGAGCAGGTCACCATCAGGATGGGCAGCACCACCCCGAAGCTCGCCTGGGCCAGGTCGGAGCCGGCCAGGCGCCCCAGCACCGCGTTCACCACCGGCCGGACGGAGGTCCAGACCAGCGCCGCCACCGCCAGCGGCGCGGCCACCCGCAGGATCCCACCGTAGGAGAGCCGGGCCGCCCCGGGCGCCGGCCGCCCGAGCCATGCCCTCCAGGAGGGGAGCGTGGCCGCCAGGACGAACGCCGTCTCGGCGACCCTCCCCGAGAGGAACGCCCACGCGCCCGCCCGCGCGCCGGACCCGGTCGAGAGCGCCGCCGCCAGCCCCACCCCGCACGAGAGCACCACGATCCGCACCGTCGTCGAGAGCGCGACCAGCGACGTGCCCTTCTCACGGATGGCCATGCCCAGGGCCACGTCACGCACGGCGGTCAGCAGCGGCACCGGCGCGAGCAGCGTGAGCACCGCGCGGGCCAGCTCCGACACCCGGCCGGAGGTCGGGATGAGCCGCTGGAACACGACTCCGCCCAGCGCGGTCTGCGCCACCACCAGCAGGACCAGCGAGGCGCCCAGGCCCAGCAGCGCGGCCGAGACGGCGAGCCGCCGCAGGCCCTCCTGCATGCCCGCCAGGGCGACCGTGACCTGCTGGACCGCGAGGCAAGCGCTCTCCACGAACAGCATCACGGTGAAGGCGACCCAGTAGCCGGCGAAGTCGAGCTTCGCGTCCGCCCCGCGCCCGACCGCCACGTTGAGCAGGGGCCCGGAGAGGGTCACGAGCATCGAGGTCAGGACCAGCGGCGTCCAGAAGCGAAGCACGTGCCGCCAGGTGAGAGGGAGGTCGGGTTCCGGGGTCGGCGGCGCAGCGGGCTCGGCAACGATGGCGGGGCTCCTCCTTGAGCGCATGTCGGCGCCCACATGTTAGCACGCCCTGCCCTGGACCCCCGACGGCGCCGGGATCCCTCCAGCTATCCCCCGGTTCGCCGGAGGGAATCCGGCGTTCCCGGCGCCGCCTGCGCCGGTCCCGACCGCCCGGACCGCCTGGGCGTGGCCGAGCGCATCCCAGGGCGTCGTGGGCCGAACTTCGTCGTTGCGCGCCTGCGGGGCGGAGCCTAGGGTGTGGCCCACCATCACAGAGGCGACAAGGTGGCCGCCCTTTCCATCGCCCTGGATCCGCGTCCTCCTTCGACCCTCCGGAGACGCGCCGCCCCTCCACGTCTCCGCTCGCACGCAGCTCCACCATGGACCAGGGAGGATTGGGTCATGGCCAGGATCTCGCGTCACTCTCCCGTCGCTTTCTTCCTCGCCCTGCTGCTCGCCTGCTTCGGGAGCGCACCACCTTCGGCGGCCGACGACCTGCCGGAAGGCGGGCCACCGTCCTTCGTCCTCGAGGCACCCGGCGGGTGGAGTCCCGCCGAGGACCTGGCCGTGGCCGCGGCGGGGGGCACCGTGCTCTACCGCCACGCCGGAAGCGGGCTGGCCATCGCCACCTCGGCCTCGCCGCGCTTCGTGCGCGACCTGCGCAGCAAGGGTATCAAGGCGCAGCCCGACATGACCGTCCAGTGGCGTCCGGCCATGCCCACCTCCGAGGTCGTGCTCGAGGACGAGGCCGTCACCCCCGGGGACGAGACCTTCATCAACACGCAGTGGAACTACCTCGCGGTCGAAGCTCCCGGCGCCTGGGCGGCGGGATACACCGGCCTGGGGGTGCGGGTGGCCGTGGTGGACGGCGGCCTCACCGCCAGCCACATCGAGCTGGACGCCAACGTGGACGTGGCCCACTCCCGGTCGTTCGTGCCCGGCTTCAACTTCGACCAGGACTCCGACCCCCCAGCTTCTGGCACGCCACGCACGTGGCGGGGATCATCGCGGCCGAGGACAACGCGCGCGGCACGATCGGCATCGCCCCGAACGCGACCATCATCGGCGTCAAGGTGCTGGACGGCGGCTCGGGCTCCTTCGGTCAGGTCATCCAGGGAATCCTCTACGCCTCCGATCCCATCGCCGAGGGCGGGGCCGGCGCCGAGATCATCAACATGAGCCTGGGGGCGCTGTTCCCGCGGGGCGACGGCCGGGGGCGGGCCAGCTGGTGGCCGCCATGGCCAAGGCCGTCAACTACGCGACGGCGCGCGGAGTGTTGGTCGTCTCCGCGGCCGGCAACGCGGCCGTGGACTTGGACCACTCGGGCAGCCTGATCCAGGTTCCGGCCCAGTCGGGCAGCGGCCTGGGGGTCTCGGCCACCGGCCCGGTGGGCTACGGCGTGGGATGGCCCGGCGGGGCCACCAACTTCCGGCGCCCCGCCTCCTACACGAACTACGGCAACTCCGCCATCTGGCTGGCGGCCCCAGGCGGCGACTTCGTGCTCCCCGGCAGCGCCACCTGCTCGATCCCCCGCGTGCCACCGATCGGGTTCGTCACCTTCCCCTGCTGGGTCTTCGACATGGTGGCGAGCCCGTCCGGTCGCGTCGGCGGCTTGTTCTTCACCGGCTGGACGGCGGGCACCAGCATGGCCGCGCCGGCGGTCTCCGCGGTGGCGGCTCTCGTCAAGCAGGCCTTCCCGGGCATCTCGGTGGGGGACCTCAAGAACGTGCTGGCCAACACGGCGGACGACGAGGGCGCGGCGGGGCACGACCCGTTCTACGGTCGCGGCTTCGTCAATGCCCGCCGCGCCGTGACCGAGGGAGGCGCCTTCCGCATCGCGCCCGAGGGCGGGCAGCGCCAGGTGCTCCAGGCGGACGGCGTCTGGCTCGCGCCGCGCCCCAACCCGGCGAGCCAGGAGGCTACGTTGCGCTTCGTCCTGCCGCGCGAGACCGAGGTTTCCCTGGTGATCCACGACGCGGCCGGCCGCCAGGTGCGCGCGCTGGCGTCGGGACGCCTGGGCGCCGGCCAGCACGCCGTGACCTGGGACATGCGCGACCAGGCGGGCCGGCGGGTCTCGCCCGGCATCTACTTCACCAAGATCGGGTTCGACGGCAACACCTATTCGGGCCGGATCGTCCGCATCCCGTAGGCGGACGTCCGGGCCCGGGACCGGCGCCTTCCCTTCGGGGAGGGCGCCGGTTCCTCTCGCCGGGCCGGGGTCAGCCCTCCCGCACCGCCTCTCCCAGCGCCTCCATCGCGGCGCCCAGCTGCGCGTCGCTCAGGTAGGGAGCGGGGCCCAGCCGCAGCAGGTCGCCGCGATGGTCGGCGAGCACCCCCCGCGCCCGCAGGCGCTCGCGGAGCGCGCCGGCCCGCGGTGCGCGCAGCGCCAGGAAGCCCCCGACGGCCTCGAGCGGTACGGAGCGATCGCGGCCGATGGCGGAAGGATCCAGGTCCAGCGCATCGAACCGCGCGGCGAGCAGCCCCACCTGGTGCCGGCTCACCTCGTGCAGGAACTCGGGGGTGAGCCCCTGGGTCTCGAAGAAGTCGAACACCCGGGCCGCCCGATAGTGGCTGGTGGGGTCGTAGGTGGCGCCCGCCCAGCGCGCGGCGCCTTCGCCGTAGGGAACGGCGCCGGGCGCGGGCTCGGAGAGCCGGGCGAACTCGCTGAACCAGCCCGTCAACGCCGGCCGCATCGCCTCGCGCCCGGGCGGCACCCGCAGGAAGCAGTTCCCCTCGCCCAGCTGGCAGTACTTGTAGCCGCCGCCCACCACGAAGGCGTCCTGGAGGCCGTCCCGCTCCAGCGAGAACGGCACCACGTCCAGGTGGTGGTAGGCGTCCACCAGCAGCTCCGCCCCCACCCGCCGGCAGCGCTCGAGCACCCGGCCGAGCTCGGGCACGCGCCGGGCGTCCGCGTAGAGCACCGACGAGGCCAGTACCGCCGCCGTGCGGTCGTCGGTGGCCGCCGCCAGCCGCTCCGCGACGGCGGCCGCCGGCCGGGCGCTCACCTTCACCACCTCGAGCACGCCCTCCTCGGCCAGGCGGTCGAGCTGGCGGCGCAGCGTGTGGAACTCGCCGTCGGTGGTGACGAGGCGCGGCCGCTCCCGCAGCGGGAGCGCCGAGAGGAAGCGCAGCACCAGCTCGTGCGTGTTCTGCCCCAGGGCGATGCACCCCACGCGGTCGCCCAGCAGGCGCGCGAACCCGCGACGTACCCGCTCCGCCTTCTCCTCGGCTCGCGCCCACTTCCCGTCGGCCAGCTCCGCGGCGTCGGTCCAGGCTTCCAGCTGGCCCGCGAGGCCCACGTCGGGCCACGCCTGGTGCGAGTGCCCGGTGAGCAGCAGCCGGTCGGCGACGCGGAAGCGCGAGTAGTGAGGGGCCAGGGCGTTGGGGGTCCGCTGGAGGTCGGCCAGCGTGGGCGTGGTCTGGTCCCGGGCGGGCGACCCCGAGGCGTCCGGCCCCATCGCTACAGCTCCGTGCGGATCGCCCAGAGGTCGGGGAACATCGGCTGGTTGAGCGTGGTCATGAGGTAGGCCGCGCCCTGCGAGCCGCCCGTCCCCCGTCTGGTCCCGATGGTGCGCTGGACCATCTTCACGTGGCGGTAGCGCCACTCCTGCAGGCCCTCGTCCAGGTCCACCAGGCGCTCGCAGACCGTGCTGGTCGCGGGGTCGCGCCGATACACGTCCATCAACACCGCCTGCAGGGCGGGCGACGGCGACACGGGGGCGGTCACGTCTCGGGTGAGCAGCTCCGGCGGGACCGCGTAGCCCGCTCCGGCCAGGAAGCGCAGGAACGCGTCCCACACCGTGGGCTCGGCCAGCCGGCGCTCCAGGCGCCGGCGAGGGTCGGTGCCCGCCGGATACCGCTCGAGGGCCGCCGGGTTCTTGGCGCCCAGGACGAACTCCAGCTCGCGGAACTGGAACGACTGGAACCCGCTCCCCGACTCCAGGCGCTCGCGGAACGAGAGGAACTCGAGCGGCGTCATGGTCTCCAGCACGTCGATCTGCGCCACGACGACCTTCAGGATGGTCAACACCCGTTTGAGGGTGTGGAGCGCGCGGGGGGCGTCCTGCCGGCCCAGGAGCGCCTTGAGGTAGTCGAGCTCGTGCAGCATCTCCTTGAACCACAGCTCGTAGACCTGGTGGATGACGATGAAGAGCATCTCGTCGTGCTCGGGCCCGTCCGAGAGGGGCCGCTGGAGGGAGAGCAGCGCGTCGAGCTTCAGGTAGCTGGAATAGGTGACGGCCATGGTGGTCGGTCTCCACGGGGCGGCGCCGCCGTCCTCCGGGCGCCGCGTCCCTTCGTCAGGTGAACCGGGGCCGGTAGTCGTTCAGCGTCCGGTAGGGGTCGGGCCACGGCAGCGGGACTCCCAGCTCGTGGGCCGCGTGGCGCGTCCAGTACGGATCCCACAGGTGGGCGCGCGCGAGCAGGCACAGATCGGCCCGGCCGGCCGCGAGGATGGTGTTGACGTCCGCATACGACGAGATGTTCCCCACGGCCATGGTGGCGATCCTCACTTCGTGGCGGATGCGCTCGGCGAAGGGCGTCTGGAACAGGCGCCCGTAGACCGGTCGCTGGTCCGGGACGGTCTGCCCGGCCGACACGTCCACGATATCGCAGCCATGGGCCTTGAGCAGCCGCGCCGCTTCCACGGAATCGGCCGGCTCCATCCCGCCCGGGTACCAGTCCACGGCCGAGATGCGCACCGACAGCGGCTTCGGCTCCGGCCATTCCCGGCGCACCGCGTCGAGGACCTCGAGCGGGAATCGCATGCGGTTCGCGAGCGGGCCGCCGTAGTCGTCGGTGCGCCGGTTGGTGAGGGGCGAGATGAAGCTGGCGAGCAGGTAGCCGTGCGCCATGTGGATCTCCAGCAGGTCGAAGCCAGCCTCGACCGCGAACCGGGCCGCGCGCGCGAAATCGGCGACCACGACGTCCATGTCCGCGCGGGTCATCGCCCTCGGCACCTGGCTGTGGGGATAGTAGGGAATCGCCGACGGCGCGATCGCCGGCCAGTTGCCCTGCGGCAGCGGCTGGTTGTCGCCCTCCCACTGCCGGCGGGTGGAGGCCTTGCGCCCGGCGTGCCCCAGCTGGATGGCGATCTTGGCGAGGGTATGCCCGTGCACGAAGTCCACGATGCGTCTCCACGCCGCCACGTGCTCCGGCCGGTAGAGCCCGGTGCAGCCGGGCGAAATGCGCGCCTCGGCGCTCACGTCGGTCATCTCGGTGAACACCAGGCCCGCTCCGCCCATGGCGCGCGAGCCCAGGTGGACCAGATGCCAGTCGTTGGGCGTGCCGTCCTGCGCCGAGTACTGGCACATGGGGGAGACGGCCACGCGGTTGGCCAGCAGCAGCCCGCGCAGGCGCAGGGGCGTGAACATCGGGGGCGGCGCCGCGCGCGCCGGGCCACGGGCGGCCTGCGATGGCGCTCCCGCCCGCCGGACCGCCTGGTCGGCGAACCAGGCGTCCACCCGGGCCACGAACGCCGGGTCGCGCACCTTCAGGTTCTGGTGCGTCACCCGCAGGCTGCGCGTCAGCAGCGTGAAGGCGAACTGGAGGGGCTCCAGGCTCAGGTAGCGCTCGGTGTCCTCGAACCACTGCAAGCTGGCCTGCGCCGCGCGCTGGAGGCTCTCCACCGCCGGCCGCCGCGACGCCTCGTAGGCGGCGAGCGCGGCCGGCACGGCGGGATGGACCTGCAACGCCTGGACCAGGGCGATGGCGTCCTCCATGGCCAGCCGGGTGCCCGAGCCCACGGAGAAGTGCGCGGTGTGCGCGGCGTCCCCGGCCAGGACGACGTTGTCGTGATGCCAGCGCTGGTTGCGGACGGTGGGGAAGCTCCGCCAGATGGAGCGGTTGGTGAGCAGGCGGTGGCCCGCCAGCTCCTCGGCGAACAGCCGCTGGCAGAACTCGACCGTGCCGTCCTCGGTTGCGCGGTCCAGCCCGGCCGACCGCCAGGTCTCCTCCCGCGCCTCCACGATGAACGTGGAGCCGCCGGGCTCGTACTGGTAGGCGTGCACGCGCCACAACCCGTGCTGGCTCCGCTTGAAGTAGAAGGTGAACGCGGGGAACGCCTTGGTGGTGCCGAGCCACACGAACTTGTTGGGGCGCAGGTCCAGGCTCGGCCGGAAATGCTCGCGGTAGCGGTCCCGCACCAGCGAGTTCGCCCCGTCGGCGGCCACCACCAGGTCGGCGTCGCGCACCCGCTCGGGGTCCGCGACGTCGTGCTCGAAGCACAGCTGGACGCCGACCGCGCGGCAGCGCTGCGCCAGGATCGCCAGCAGGGTCCTGCGCGACAGGCCCGAGAAGCGGTGGCCGGTCGATGTCAGGACCGTCCCGCGGTAGTGGACCTCGATGTCGTCCCAGCGGTGGCTGTGGGCCGTCATGGCCGAGGTGGTCTCGGCGTCCGCCACCGCCAGGGCCTCCTCGGTGGCGTCCGAGAAGACCACCCCGAATCCGAAGGTGTCGTCCAGCCGGTTGCGCTCGTAGACCACCACCTCGTGCCGCGGATCGGCCTTCTTGAGCAGCAGGGCGAAGAACAGGCCGGCGGGTCCGCCTCCCACGCAGGCCACCTTCATGCGTCTTGACCCTGCAGCAGCCGGCCCGCGATCACCAGGTGCTGGATCTCGGTGGTGCCCTCATAGATGCGCAGCGCCCGCACCGAGCGGTAGAGCCGGTCCACGGGGTGCGAGGCCATCACCCCCGCGCCCCCCAGGATCTGCACCGCGTCGTCCACGATGCGCTGCGCCGCCTCGGTGGCGAACGCCTTCGCCATGGCCGCCTCCAGCGTCACGCGCTCCGCCCCGCGGTCGGCGGCCCACGCGGCGCGGTAGACCAGCAGCCGCGCGGCCGCGAGCGCCGTGGCCATGCAGGCGAGC
>JBBIHL010000074.1:0-10142 GCA_037447075.1 Candidatus Eiseniibacteriota bacterium
CCGGCGCCGGCGGCTGGAGCGCCTGCCGCGCCTCGCGCCGCCGCCGGGCGCCGAGGGGACGATGTCGGTGCGGTTCGAGCCGAAGGAGCGCGGCGGCGACCAGGTGCTGGTGGCCGAGGGCCTGCGCATCGCCGTGGGCGGGCGCGTCCTGCTCGACGGCTTCAGCGCCACCGTGCGCCGGGGCGAGGTGGTGGGCCTGCTGGGGCCCAACGGCGCCGGCAAGACGACGACGTTCTACATGATCGTGGGCCTGCTCCAACCCCATCAGGGCCGCGTCCTGCTCGACGACCGGGAGCTGACCGGGGAGCCGGTCTACCGGCGCGCGCGGCTGGGGCTCGGCTACCTGGCCCAGGAGCCCTCCATCTTCCGCCGGCTCACGGTGCGGGAGAACATCCTGGCGGTGCTGGAGACCCTGCCCATGACCCCCGCGGATCGCGGGCGCCGGCTGGCGGAGCTGCTCGAGGAGCTGAACCTCACCCACCTGGGGGACCGTCAGGGGCACAAGCTCTCGGGCGGCGAGCGGCGCCGCGTGGAGATCACGCGCGCGCTGGTGCGGCAACCCTCCTTCATGCTGCTGGACGAGCCCTTCGTCGGCATCGATCCGATCGCCGTGGGGGAGATCCAGGACATCGTGGTGCGGCTGCGCGACCGGGGCCTGGGGGTGTTGATCACCGATCACAACGTGCGGGAGACGCTGCGCATCACCGACCGCGCGTATATCATGTACGAGGGACGGATCCTGCTGCAGGGGACGTCCGAGGAGCTCGCCAATCATCCACAGGCGCGCGAGTTCTACCTGGGCAACCGGTTCAGCCTGACGTGACGGGGTGATCCCATGGAGATGAAGCATCAGCTGCAGCTGAGCCAGAAGCCGGCGCTCATCATGACCCAGCGCCTCCAGCAGGCGCTCAAGCTGCTGCAGGTGCCGACGCTCGAGCTGCAGCAGATCCTCAAGGCCGAGCTGATGCAGAACCCCATGCTCGAGGAAGTGGACGAGGTCGTGGAGAACGAGGACGTCCAGCGCGAGGACTCGCCCGACGAGGCCGCCAACCAGGAGGCGGAGGAGAAGGACGAGGAGGACAAGGTGGACTGGTCCGAGTTCATGCAGGACAGCGCGCTGGACCGCACCTACGTGCCGGCCACCGAGGCCGCGACCGAGTTCTTCGAGAAGGTGCCGGTCACGCGCACGTCGCTGGCGGAGAGCCTGGTGGAACAGCTGCGGCTGACCGACCTGCCGGACGACGACCTGGAGCTCGGGGAATTCCTGATCGGGTCGCTCGACGACCGCGGCTGGCTCGTCACCACGCTGGAGGAGATCGCTCAGGCCACCGGCCGCCCGCTGGAGGACTGCGAGCGCCTGCTCCGCGTGGTCCAGGCTCTGGAGCCGGCCGGGATCGGAGCGCGCGACCTGCGCGAGTGCCTGCTGCTGCAGCTGGACGCTCGCCGGGAACGCGACACCCTGGCCTGGCGCATCATCCACGACCACTTCGATCACCTGGTGAACCGGCGCTTCCCCGAGATCGCACGCCAGCTCAAGGTGGGCGTGGAGGAGGTCCAGCACGCCGCCGACGTCATCGCGACCCTGAATCCCAAGCCGGGGTTCCAGGTGTCCAGCGAGGATCCCAAGTACGTGGTCCCGGACCTGCTGGTGGAGCGCGTGGACGAGGAGTACGTCGTGCTGCTGAACGACCGCAACGTGCCGCGGCTCCGCATCTCCTTGGCCTACGAGGGCGTGCTGCGCGAAGCCCGGGCGCAGAACGACAAGACGCGGGCCTACCTGCAGAGCAAGTTCAACTCGGCCAAGTGGCTCATCCAGACCATCGAGCAGCGCCGCCGCACCATGATCAAGGTGATGAACTGCATCATCCGGGAGCAGCGCGAGTTCTTCGACAAGGGTATCGCGTTCCTCCGGCCGCTCACCTTGCAGCAGGTGGCCCGGCAGATCGACATGCACGAGTCCACCGTGAGCCGGGTGTGCAACGGCAAGTACGTCCAGACCCCGCGCGGCGTCTTCGAGCTGAAGTTCTTCTTCTCCAGCGGCCTCGGCACCGAGCAGGGCGAGGACATCTCGGCCAAGACCGCCAAGGACATCATCCGACAGCTCATCGAGGAGGAAGAGAAGCGAGAGCCGCTCAGCGACCAGCGGATCGCCGACATGTTGCACGAGCGGGGCCTGCTGATCGCCCGGCGCACCGTGGCCAAGTACCGCGAGCAGCTCGCCATCCTGCCGGCGCGCTTTCGCCGCCGCGTGGCGTGAGCACGGCCGGACCCATGCAGCCGCATACGACCCCCCACGCCGATCACCGAGGACTCTTATGGTCATCACGACGACGGCCCGTCATCTGGCAGTGGACGACGCGATCAAGCAGTTCGCCGAGAAGCGGCTCGCCAAGCTGGAACGCTTCGCCCAGGACATCCGCGAGGCCCACATCATCCTGAGCGTCGAGAAGTATCGCCATACCGCGGAGATTCTCCTGCGTCTCAACCGCCACGAGATGCTGGCCCGCGAGGAGACCGGAGACGTGCTCGCTTCCATAGACCGCGCGGTGGACAACCTCGAGCGCCAGCTGCGCAAGCTCAAGGAGAGGCGCGCCGGGCGGGTGAAGGGCGAGACCCGGCTCGCCGCCTCCGACCTGGCTGGTGGGCCGCCGGCGCCGGCGGACGAAGGCGACTGGGACGAGGCCGGGCTTGCCGGGGGGACCCTGCCCGAGTAATCCTCCCCCCATGCAGACCCTGAGCGTCGCCCGCCTCTTCGAGGACCAGCGCCAGGAACTCCAGTTCGAGCAGCTCACCGAGTCGCTGGCCTCCCGCATCGAGATCTCGGTCAGCGACATCCACCGTCCGGGCATGGCCCTGATGGGGTTCGTCGAGAACTTCCTGCCCGAGCGCGTCCAGATCCTCGCCCAGACCGAGCTCACCTACCTCGCCACCCTCACGCCCCAGGCGGTGCGCGACGCGGTGGACCGTCTGTTCCAGTTCACCATGCCCTGCATCATCGTCTGCAAGGGCCTCGAGGTGCCGCCCTACCTGGTGGAGCGGGCCAACCGCTGCCAGGTCCCCGTGCTGCGCACGCCGCAGTCCACCACGCCCTTCATCCACCTGCTCACGGCCTACCTGGACCACATGTTCGCTCCCCAGGTCTCCGTGCACGGCTCGCTGGTGGACGTCTACGGCGTGGGGCTGCTGTTCACGGGCCGCAGCGCGATCGGCAAGAGCGAGACCGCGCTCGACCTGGTGGAGCGCGGCCACCGCCTGGTGGCCGACGACGTGGTGACCATCACCCGGCGCCACGGCGACGTGCTGATCGGCACCGGGAACCAGCTGCTGCGGCACCACATGGAGATCCGCGGCCTGGGCATCATCGACGTGCAGTCCATCTTCGGCATCCGCGCGATCCGCCTGCAGAAGCGGGTGGAGGTCGAGGTCAACCTGCGCGAGTGGAGCCAGGAGGAGGACTACGAGCGCGTGGGCCTGGACGAGCGCAAGACCAGCGTGCTGGGCGTGGAGATCCCGCTGGTCCACATCCCGATCTTCCCGGGCAAGAACATCACGGTGATCGCGGAGGTGGTGGCGCTGAACTACCTGGTCAAGGTCACGGGGGGGTACTCGCCCGCCGAGCGCCTGAACCGACATCTGATCGAGCTGATGAAGCGCAAGAGCGCCGCGCGCGCCTGGGTGCGGGAAGACACCGAGTAGGCTGTGCGCACCGCTGCGCTGCTCGTGATGCACGCCGACCTGGCGTCGGCGATGGTGCGCGCCGCGGAAACGATCTACGGCCCGGTCGAGGATCTGGAGGTGCTCTCCAACCAGGGGCACTCCCGCCAGAGCCTGGAGCAGGAGATCGCCCGACGCGTGGAGCGCTGGGAGGGCGGCGGGCTGCTGCTCACCGACTTCTGGGGCGGCTCCTGCCACGTGTGCGGCGCCGCCGCCGCCCGGGGTCGCGGCGAGGTGCTGGTGGTGACCGGAGTGAACCTGCCGGTGCTGCTGGACTACCTGCACAACCGCGACCTCTACCCGCCCGCGGAGCTGGCCGAGCGCCTACAGCGCAAGGGGGTGGAGAGCCTGCGCGTCCAGCGCGGAACGCCGGCGTGAGCTGGGCCCTGGTCCGGGTGGACGACCGCCTGGTGCACGGCCAGGTCCTGCTCGCCTGGGGGGGGCGGCTGCACCCCCGGCGCATCGTGGTGGCCGACGACGCGGCGGCGGGCAGCGACTGGGAGCGCGACCTGCTCGTCTCCGGCGCGCCGGGCGTGGCGGTGCAGGTGGTCACGGTGGCCGAGGCCGCGGAGCGGTTCTCCGCCGAGGCCTCCGCCGAGGGCGCCGCGTTCCTGCTGCTGCGCGACCTGGGCGCGGCCCTGGAGCTGGTGCGGCGGGGAGCGGTGCCCGCCCGGCTCAACCTGGGCGGCCTGCACTACGCGGCGGGCAAGGAGAAGGTGAGCGACTACGTCTACCTGGACGCCTCCGACCGCCAGGCGGTGCGCGAGCTGCGCGCGGCGGGGGTGAGCCTGGAGGTGCAGGACGTGCCCTCCTCGCGCGCGGTCGCCCTGGCCGAGCTGGGGGTGGAGGAGGCGCGCTAGGCGCGCCCGGCATGAACGCGCTCTCCCTCGTGGTCATCCTCCACGACCACCAGCCGGTGGGGAACCTGGACGAGGTCTTCGAGCGCGCGCTGCAACGGGCCTACCGCCCCTTCCTCGACTTCCTCGAGCGCCACGAAGCGCTGCGGCTCGGGTTCCATACCAGCGGGCCCCTCCTCGAATGGCTGGCGGCGCACGAGCCCGGCTACCTGCTGCGCCTGCGCGCCCTGGTCGAGCGCGGCCAGGTGGAGCTGTGGGGCGGAGGCTTCTTCGAGCCCATCCTGCCCGCCATCCCCGAGCCCGACCGCCAGGGGCAGATCCGGAGCATGGCGCACTGGCTGGAGCTCCACCTGGGGCAGCGCCCGCGCGGCCTGTGGCTCGCCGAGCGCGTGTGGGAGCCGGCCCTGGCCGCCTCGCTCGCCGACGCCGGGGTGGACTACACCGCGGTGGACGACGCCCACTTCCTCGCCGCCGGGCTGGAGCGCGACGAGCTCTACGGCTACTTCCTCACCGAGGACCAGGGCCGGCGCCTGGCGGTCTTCCCGATCCACCGCGAGCTGCGCTACCTGGCCCCGTTCCGCCCGCCCGCGGAGACCACCGCCTGGCTGCGCCAGGTCGCCGAGGGCGGCGAGGGCCGGCTGGTGGTGCTGGGCGACGACGGCGAGAAGTTCGGCGTGTGGCCCGGCACGCACGAGCGCTGCTACGAGCAGGGGTGGCTGGAGGACTGGTGGCGGGCCCTGGCGCGGGCGGAGTTCGTGGAGCTGCTCACGCCGGCGCAGGCGCTGGCGCGCCATCGGCCCCGAGGGCTCGCCTACCTGCCGAGCGCGGCCTACCACGAGATGGGGGAGTGGTCCCTGCCGCCGGCCGCCCAGCAGCGCTACCACCGCGCGCGGGAGATCCTGGAGCCGCACTTCGGCGAGGCGGCGGGCGATCTGCTGCGCGGCGGCCACTGGCGCGGATTCCTGCGCCGCTACCCCGAGGCGAACCGGGTGCACAAGCGCACCCTGCGCGTCTCCGAGCGGCTGTGGTCGCGCCCCCGCCCCCGCGAGGCGGCCTGGCAGCAGGCCCGCACCCGGCTGTGGCGGTCGCAGTGCAACTGCCCCTACTGGCACGGCGTCTTCGGCGGCCTCTACCTGCCCCACCTGCGCGCCGCGGTCTACCGCGAGCTGGTGGCCGCCGAGCGCGCGCTGTGCGGCGAGGGCGCCCACAGCGAGCAGTCCGACCTGGACCTGGACGGCGCGCCCGAAGTCCTGCTCGAGAGCGCGGGGCTGGCGGCCTGGGTGGCCCCCGCCCAGGGAGGCGCGCTGTTCGCGCTCGACGACCGCCTCCGGCTCCACGGCTACGGCGACACGCTGGCGCGCCGGCCCGAGGCCTACCACGCCCGGCTGGACGAGGCGGGCGTGGGCGGGGGGGAGGGCGAGACCATCCACGCCGCGATCCGCCTGAAGGAGGCCGGGCTCGCCGCGCTGCTGCGCTACGACACGCTGCCGCGCGCGTCGTTCCTCGACCACTTCGCCCCGGGTCCGGGAACGCCGCCCGACGAGGCGCCGGGCCTGGCGCGGCGCGCCTACCGGATCGTGCGGCGCCAGGGGGCGGAGCTCGACCTGGCGTGCGAGCCCGACACGGGCGACCCGCTGCCGCTGCGGGTGGAGAAGCGCTACGCCCTGGAAGGCTCCCGCTGGGACCGGCTGGCCGTGCGCTACCGCCTCACCGCGGCCGGCGCGGCGCCGCTGGCCGGCACCTTCGAGGTGGAGTGCAACTGGGGCCTCCAAGTGCCCGAGGCTCCGGACCGCTACGTGGAGGTGGACGGCGCGCGCGCGACGCCGCCCCACTTTGCCGCAGCGGCCGCGCACCCCGGCTGCGCGCGCGTGGCGTTCGTGGACCGCTGGGCGGACCGCCGGCTGGAGGTGGGCTGGAGCCGGCCCGGCTCGCTGCGGCGCGCTCCGGTCGAGACCGTTTCGCTCTCCGAGGCCGGCGCCGAGCGCATCTTCCAGGCGCTCGAGACCCGGGTGAGCTGGCCGCTGGCACTCGAGCCGGGCCAGAGCTGGCAAGTGGAGTTCACGCTCGAGGCCGGCGCGGCGGAGCCCGCCGCCCCATGAGCCAGGAGCTGCTGGGCACGCTGCTGGTCGCCGGCCTGGCGGCGGTGGACACGGTCCCGCTGGGCCAGTGGATGATCTCGCAGCCGCTGGTCACCGCGGTGCTGCTGGGTGCCCTGTGGCGGGACCCGATGCTGGGGCTGGCGGGCGGCGCCGTGCTCCAGGTGCTGGCGGCGGCCACCCTGCCGCTCGGGGCGCGTACCCCCGAGGACTACGCCGCGGGCGGCGTGGTGGGCACCGGCCTGGCGCTGGCGCTCGCCCACGGCCACCCCTTCGCCACCACCCGCGACGCCGCCCTGCTGCTGGGCGTGCTGGCCGGGATGCTGGCCTCGCTGGGCGGCATCCCGCTCACGCGCTGGCAGCGCCGGCGCAACGAGGGTCTGGCCCGCTGGTGCGAGGGCCGGGTGGCGGCAGGGGACGAAGGCGCACCGCTGCGGGCCAGCTGGGCAGGTGTGGCGATGGCCTTCGGGCTCGGAGTAGTCTACTGCGCCCTGTGGCTGGTCGTGGGCCTCCTGGCCGGGGGCCGGCTGGTGAGCGGCGAGTCGCTGCGCCTGGCGCGCGCCTGGGCGCTCGCGCAGCCGCTGTGGATGGGGTTCGGCATCGCCCAGCTGCTGCACGCGTTCCTGCGCCGGCGCCCCCGGCGCGCCGTGCTGTTCGCCGTGGCCCTGATGGGGGGCTGGCTGGCCCGCATCCTGGAGGTGGCGTGAGGGAGCCCCGAACGCTGCGGGGGCGCGACCTGGCGCGGGTGGCGGCCCGCACGCCGCTCTTCCAGGCGGCGTGGAACTACGAGCGCCAGCAGGGCGTGGGCCTGGCGTGCTGCCTTCAGCCGGCGCTGCGCCGGATCTACGCCGATCCCGGCGAGCGCGCCGAGCGGCTGGCCGAGCACGTGGGCTACTTCAACACCCAGCCCGTGCTGGCGTCGCTGGCGGTGGGCGCGGTGGCGTCCATGGAGGAGCGGCGCGCGGCCGGCGGACCCGACGCGCCGGACCGGGACGAGATCGCGCGCGTCAAGACCGGCCTGGGCAGCGCCCTGGCTGCCAGCGGGGATGCGCTGTTCTGGTCCACCCTGCGGCCCCTGGCCGCCTGCCTGGGGGTGCTGGCGGCGCAGGCGTGGGGGAGCTGGGGAGCGTGGACGTTGCTGCTGAGCTACAACCTGGGGGCCGTGACGCTGCGGGTGCGCGGGGTGTGGATGGGCTACCGCGCCGGGCCGGGCGTGCTCTCGGCGCGGCTGCGCGCGCGCATCCAGTCGGCGATCGGGGCGCTCTCGTCGCTGGCGGTGGCCAGCTGCGGCCTGCTGGTGGCGGTGCTGCTGGTGCCGGGTCCGCTGCTGCGCCCGCTGGGGGTCCAGGCGGCGCTGGTGGCCGGCATGGTGGCGGGCCTGGCCACGGCGGCGCGGCCGCGGCCTTCCGCCACCCAGTGGGCGCTGGTGCTGGGCGGCCTGTGCGTCGCGCTCACCTGGCGGTGACGGCGGTGGCGCCGCGATGGGGGCGGGATTGACCGAGGCGGTGCTCACCATCCGCAACCAGCTCGGGCTCCACGCCCGGGCGTGCGCGCTGTTCGTCAAGACCGCCGCGCGCTTCCGCTCGGAGATCCTGGTGGGGCGCGACGACCTGGAGGTGAACGGCAAGAGCATCATGGGGGTCATGATGCTGGCGGCCGAGGAAGGCAGCAGCATTGTGGTGCGCGCGCGGGGAGACGACGAGGCCGAGGCCATCGCGGCCCTGCGGGAGCTCGTGGACGGCAAGTTCGGAGGTGAACCGTGAAGCTCACCGGCATCCCGGCCTCGCCCGGCGTGGCCATGGGGCCGGTCTTCCTGGTGGAGACCGCCGAGCTGCCCGTGCAGGAGACCGTCCTGCCCGAGGGTGAGATCGAGGCCGAGATCGAGCGCTTCCACCAGGCGCTGGATCGCGCGCGTCAGGAGCTGATCCAGATCCGCGACGGCATCGCCGCCGAGCTGGGTCCCGACGAGGCCGCCATCTACGACGCCCAGCTCCTGATCGTGGACGACCCCGACGCGCTCCGCATCACCGAGGAGGGCGTGCGCCGCGAGCGGCGCAACGCGGCCTTCCTGTTCGGCCGCCACATCGGCCAGGTGGCGGCCCGCGTGGGCGGCGCCAAGGACGAGTCGCTGCGCGAGCGGCTGGCCGACATCCTCGACGTGGAGCGCCGCGTGCTGGTCCACCTGCTGGGGCGCGAGCACCCGCTGGCGGACCTGCGCGTGCCCTCGGTGGTGGTGGCGCACGACCTCATGCCCAGCGACGTGGCCCAGCTCGACCGCGACAAGGTGCTGGGCTTCGCCACCGACCTGGGCGGGCGCACCTCGCACTCGGCCATCGTGGCGCGCTCGCGCGGCATCCCCGCGGTGGTGGCGCTGCGCCAGCTCTCGCGCGCCGTCAAGAGCGGCGACGTCATCGTGGTGGACGGGCACCGCGGCGAGGTCGAGCTCAACCCCGACGAGCGGAGCGTGCGCGCCTACCGGGTGCGCCGCACCCGCCTCGAGGGGCAGCGCCGCAGCCTGGCCGAGCTGCGCGAGCTGCCCGCGGTCACCCCCGACGGCGTGGAGATCGAGCTGTCGGCCAACCTCGAGCTGCCGGCCGAGGTCGAGCAGGTGTATGCGGCCGGCGCCGAAGGGGTGGGGCTGTTCCGGACCGAGTTCTTCTACCTGGATCGAGCCGAGCTGCCGGGCGAGGAGGAGCAGCACCGGGCCTACCGCTCCGTGGCCGAGCGCCTGGCGCCCCTGCCCGTCACCATCCGCACCATGGACCTGGGCGGTGACAAGGTGGCGAGCTACCTGGGCACGATGCACGAGACCAACCCCTTCCTGGGCTGGCGCGGCATCCGCTTCGCGCTGCACCATCCGGAGGTCTTCCGCACCCAGCTGCGCGCCATCTTCCGGGCCTCGGCGGTGGGCAACGTGCGCATGATGTTTCCCATGGTGTCCTCGCTCGAGGAACTGCGGCGCGCCAACGAGTTGTGCGCCGGAGTTCGCGCGGAGCTGGAGCGGGCCCGGGTGCCCTTCGACCGCCGCCTCGAGGTGGGGGTGATGATCGAGACGCCGGCCGCCGTGTGGGTGGCCGACTGGCTCGCCAAGGAGACCCAGTTCTTCTCGATCGGCACCAACGACCTCATCCAGTACACCCTGGCCATGGACCGCGGCAACGAGCGCGTGGCGCACCTCTACGAGCCGCTCGACCCGGCCGTGCTGCGCGGCATCCACCATGCCATCCACGCCGCTCACGGCGCGCGGCGCTGGGTGGGGGTGTGCGGCGAGATGGCGGGCGACCCGCTCATGGCGGTGCTGCTGGTGGGGCTGGGCTGCGACGAGCTGTCGGTGGCGTGCCCCGACCTGCCGCGCGTCAAGGCGGCGATCCGCGCCGTGCCCGCGTCGCTGGCCCGCGGCGTGGCGGCCGAGGCGCTCACGCTCGGGTCGGCGGCCGAGGTGCGGGCGGTGGTCCACGAGCGGGTGATGCCGGCG
>JBBIHL010000075.1:0-1867 GCA_037447075.1 Candidatus Eiseniibacteriota bacterium
GTCGCTTCCGCTGCTTCCGGAAGGGCCGCCGCGTCAACCCCGGCTCGCGCTCTGGCTCCGGCCCGCGCCGCGCTGAACGCCCCGGCGCGCGCCGCGGAGGTGCATGCTAGTATCGCGCGCCCGGATGGCTCGACAGGAGGTGGTCGGATGAGGAACGCCCGACGGGATGCCCGCGGCGCGGCGCTTGCCGCGATCCCCGCCGCGCTCGGGGTGATTGTCGCCTGCGCCGTGAACCCGGTGACGGGAAAGCGCGAGCTGAGCCTGGTGTCGGCCGCCCGGGAAGTGCAGATCGGAAAGGAAAGCGATCCGGCCGTGCGCGCCGAGTACGGCGCCTACTCGGACTCCGCCCTGCAGCGCTACGTGGACGGCGTGGGCCAGCGCCTGGCGGCGGCATCGCACCGGCCGGACCTCGACTGGCACTTCCTGGTGCTCGATTCGCCGGTCGTGAATGCCTTCGCGCTGCCGGGCGGCTACATCTACATCACGCGGGGGATCCTGGCCCACCTCAACTCGGAAGCCCAGCTCGCCGGCGTGCTCGGGCACGAGATCGGGCACGTCACCGCGCGCCACGGCGCCCAGCAGGTCACGCGCCAGCAGCTGGCGGGCGGGGGCCTGCTGCTGGCGAGCGTCCTGGTGAGCGGCTTCCAGCGCTACGGCGACCTGGCGCAGCAGGGGCTGGGGCTGCTCTTCCTCAAGTACGGGCGTGACGACGAGAACCAGGCCGACGAGCTGGGCGTGGGCTACGCGACCCGGGCGGGGTTCGACCCGCGGGAGATCCCCGCCACCTACTCGATGCTGCGGCGCATCTCCGAGCGCGGCGGCCAGCGGCTGCCGACCTTTCTCTCGACGCACCCGGACCCCGGAGACCGCGAACGCCGCACGCGCGCCCTGGCGGAGCAGGCGGTGCAGGGGGCCGGCGGGACGCTCGCCGTCGGGGAGGCCGACTACAAGCAACGGATCGAGGGGATGGTCTGGGGCGATGACCCCCGCGAGGGCTACTTCGTGGAACAGCGCTTCTACCAGCCCGAGCTCAAGCTCCAAGTGGACTTCCCCACCGGCTGGCGCACGCAGAACGAGCGCTCCCGGGTGGTGGCCGTCGCTCCCGACGAGCAGGGCGTGGTGCAGCTGGGGGTGGCCCAGGCGGAGGAGTCCACCAGCCCGGGGCAGCACGTGGCGGCCCTGCGCGGTCAGGGGAGGATCGTGGACGCGGTGGGCGGGACGGAGCAGGTGGGGGGGATGGACGCGTGGGTGGGAACGGTGATCGCGCCGCGCAGCGATGGCACCCGGATGGAGCTGCTGGCGGCCTTCATCCGTTATCCGCAGGGGCCGCTCTACGAGCTGCTCGGCCGCGACGCCACCCCCCAGCGCGGGCACACGGCGGCGATCCTGGCGGCGATGCGCAGCTTCGACCGGCTCACCGACGCGCCGCATCTCGACGTCAGGCCCGCGCGGGTGGACGTGGTGGCGGTCGCGCAGGCGGCCCCGCTGGGGGAGGTGCTGGCCGGCCTGGGGGCGCTGGCGGCCGACGCGGGCCAGACCGCGGTGCTCAACAACCTGGCCGAAGGCGAGCCGGTGCAGAAGGGCTACCGTCTCAAGGTGGCTCGAAGGGGGCGGTGGCCGGGCCAGTAGGCGGCCGCGTGGAAGGGGGCAAAGGGGACGGCGCCCGGGCTGCTCTCCGGGCGCCGCCGTCGTTTAGCGGGGGCTGGATTTGAACCAGCGACCTTCGGGTTATGAGCCCGACGAGCTACCAGACTGCTCCACCCCGCAGCAATGCGCGCAAACTAGCCGTCGGCCCCCCGGCTGTCAAGCCGGGGGAGCTCCGTTCCCCGGCCGGCGGGCGGGCCCGGGACCCGCCCCGGACGCTGTC
>JBBIHL010000075.1:1877-10118 GCA_037447075.1 Candidatus Eiseniibacteriota bacterium
GGCCCGCAAGGGCCGGCCGCCGCCGTGATGCTGCGAAGCCCGGGCTCCGCGCTACTTCATGATCGAGACCCGCTGCGTGAGCTTCTGGCCCGCCGCTTCGTAGGTCACGAAGTAGACGCCGCTCTCCGCGGGCCGGCCCGCCACCTGGCCGTCCCAGGAGAAGACGTGCTCGCCGGCGCTCAGGAAGCCGTCGTGCAACACGCCCACCACGCGGCCGTTCACGTCGAAGATGCGCAGCCGGGCCGCGCCGTCCCGGGCCATCGCCGCGGTCAGCACGAAGCCCCCCGAGGTCGGATTGGGGGACGGACGGCTCAGGGCGAACTCGGCACGCACGGTCCGCACCGAGACCTGCCCCACGCGGACCTCGCGGCCACCCTTCTCGATCAGGCCGAGCTGGTAGCTGTAGGTCGTCGCGATCTTGACCGAACGGTCCACGTAGCGATAGGTGCCGCGCCCGTCCACCGGGATCGGGGACGCCGTGATCCGCGCGTAGTCGGCGGCGAGGCCCTCGGTCCGGTAGACGTTCACGCCTTCCAGCCCTTCCTCGTCGGGCAGGGTGTACTCCAGCTCGGCGAAGTCAACGCCCGCGCGCCCGGTGAAGCTGGAGATCACCGTGGCGGTGGGCGAGGTGCACTCGACGTTGGTGCAGCAACGTTGCACCAGGCTGGGGCTGCTCGCCGGATAGGCGGACCAGCACATCTGGTTCACCTCGCCGGCGGTGCAGTTGATGGGCGTGTGCACCGTCACGTCCAGGCAGAAGCTGGCGCCGGGGGCCACGGACACCGTGCCGGAGAGCGCGGCGCTCGAGGCGATCACCCAGCCCTTGGGGTCGGTCAGCTGGTAGACGAAGTCCTCGGTGCAGCCGCCCGTGTTGGTGAAGCAGAAGCGCAGCGTGAGGTCGCTGCGGTGGTCGGTGCCCTGGTCGGGCGGACAGGACACGCTCACGCCGGAGGGACAGGCCTTGCGGTCGTAGTAGATCTCCTGCTCCGGCGCGCCGCCGGTGCGGGTGTCGCACCACAGCGCGTGGAACCGGTTGCCGGCCGTGCCCAGCCCGTTGTAATCGCCGAAGAAGCCGTTCCCGCCGAACTGGGCGGTGTTGGGCTCGAAGTTGGCGTCGGTCACCCGGGTGTTGGCGGCCCAGGTCACGCCGCCGTCGGAGCTGCTGGTCTCGTAGACGTCCAGCAGGTGGTTGCCCGCGTCGTTGCGGGTGTCGTACCAGATCACCTCGATGTCCCCGCGGTCGTTGACCGCCATCCAGGGCCAGTGCTGGTTGCGGTTGAGGCCGTCGTCGTTGAGCTTGACGCGCGGCTGCCAGGTGGCCCCGGAGTCGGTCGAGCGCGCGAAGAAGATGTTGGCCGCGTCGGTGGCGCTGGGCGTGTCGTCGTCGTCGGCGCAGACCACGTAGACGTTGCCGGGCCGCGTCGGGTCGCAGTGGGCGCTCAAGGTGTTCGGCGCGCGGTAGCTCTGGTTGGGCAGCGGGCTGGGGATGGAGGCCGAGCCGAACACCGGGCCGAACGGCTGCGTGGCCGGCCCGAAGGTCACGCCCCCGTCCGTGGACCTCTGGCAGTTGAGCCGGCCGCCGAACCAGTAGGCCACGAACACGTCGCCGTTCGGGGCGACGACCGGGACGGAGAACTGCACGAACGTGCTCCCCACCGTGCCGGTCCCGGTGTTCAGCGGCTCGTTGGCCAGGGTGGTGATGCGCACCGGGGTCCAGGTGGCGCCGTTGTCGAGCGAGCGGGCCACCCAGATGTCGCCCCCGCCGGTGCCGCCGTTGGGGTGGGCGCCGGGGTAGAAGCGGGTCCAGCTCACGTAGGCCCGGTCACGGAACGGGCTGCCCAGGTAGTCGTCCACCCCGACGTAAGGCTTGTCCTCGAAGGGCACCGTGCCCGTGCCCGGGTAGACGTTGACGGCCACGCCGACGGTGGGACTCCAGGTCGCCCCACCGGTCAGGCTGGTGGCGCAGAAGATGCCGTTGTTGCGGGTGAAGTTGCTGGTGCCGCCCGTGCCGATGCCCAGGTGGGAATAGAAGGCGCGTCCCCGGGAGTCGAAGTCGATCGCCGGGTCGCCGCCGGCGTTGTTGAACCCCGCCGTCAGCGGGACGCCGCCGCCGGGGAAGGGTCCCAGGTGGGTGAAGGTGGTGCCGCCGTCCGTCGAGTAGGCCACCCCGTTCCCGCCGAAGCCGGTGAGGATGACGTCATAGTCGTTGAAGCCGCCGATCACCTGGAGCGGGTTGTACTTGTCGCCCGCGATGGTGGTCTCGTTCTGCGGGCGGCTGCGGTTGGTGATGCGCAGGTCCACCCCCGGCAGGTAGGGGCCGAACGGCTGCTCGCCGCCCTTGTAGAGCGGCGCCAGGACCGCCTGGCCCTCCAGCTCGAGGGCCGGCCCGGAGAAGGTCGCCTCTTCCGGTGGTTGCGCCTGCACGGCCGGGGGAATGGCGGCGCTCGACACGAACGCGCCGGCGAGGATCCCGGCGGCCAACATCCCCCACGCGACTGCTCTTGCCGACTTGTGCATCGTGAGTCCTCCCCTTGATGTAGAAAGTCGGAGCGTTGCCAGCCACGGTTGCGCGACTGCGCGGAGGCCTGCGGCCCACGGCGCCACCCTGCCGCGGTGCCGTCCGTTCCGCGGGGGAGCGGGAGGGGAGGGTCCGGGGCGGGAGCCGGTGGTGCCCGCAGGGTGAGCCACAGCTCAACACGTCAGGATCACTCGAAGCCGGACGACCACCCCCTTTCGGGAAGCCTGCGCTTCAGTTGTCGAACTGGTAGTCGGTGACCCTCAAGGTTTGGCCCGCGGCGCCCACGGGTGCGGGGTCGGGCGTGTAGAGATCGCCGGTCAGCGTGACGGGTCGGCCGGCGGAAGACGGGTCCGCCAGGATGGCGAACGGTGGCTCGAGGTCCAGGTCGTACCAGGCACCGTCGTCGCCCACCAGCCAGGGGTCCCGCCGCCCCTGGAGGCCGGACGCATCGGACGATGGCAGATGGATGACGCCGTGCCGGGAGACGTCGGTCTGGAGCGTGATCGAGGTGCCCGGGTCGGGATCGGGGCGTAGCGGCCCCCCGCATCCGGCCACGAGCAGGAGAACGAGAACGGACCAGCGGACGAGCGGCGACATGGGATGGCGGCGAGAACCCCCTTCCCGATCAGACGACGGACGCCCCAATATCAAACCACCCCCGAGGCCGCTGCTCAAGCCAAATCCCGCCCGGGGCACGGCGCCGCCTGCAGCCCCGGCCGCCGGTTGCGCCCGCCCCCGCCGCTGGATATCCTGCCCGCTCCTCGAACCGGGCGCGGCGTCGAGTGCGCGGTCATCCATGGAGGTTGACGTTGAGGCTGCCACAACATCGATGTGCTCGCCTGGCCGCGGCGGTTCTCGCCCTGGTCGCCCTGCCCTCCGGCGCGCGGGGCGCGGCCGAGGTCCATCGCGTGAACCTGGTGCTCTCGGGCATCCCCGGCTCGGTCCAAGGGGGGGGCTTCAACCAGGTCATTGACGTCTACAACCGCGTGCTCGACTCGCGCGGGATCGCCGGACTGGACCACGTGGACTTCGGCTGGCAGTTCGACGGCGAGCTGCGCTGCTTCATCAAGCCGAACCTGGCGGTCAGCGCGGGGGTGGGGCAGATCGGCATCTCCCACTCGGGGGAGGTGTTTCCGCGCCTGCAGCAGAACATCCGGTTCAAGGCCGAGATGTCCAGCGTGCCGATCCATGCCGGGCTGGGCTACTACCTGTCACCCTACGTGCAGGGGGACTTCCAGGCCCGCGCCTTCGTGGGCGCGGGACTGCTCAGCCTGGTCAGCAACAAGGGGTCGCTCTCCCAGAGCGAGTTCGGCACGGACAGCAGCACCACCCTGGGCAACCCGCGGACGCCGCCCAACAGCTTCAAGCTGACCGGCACGAACGACGCTCCCGGCTACTACGTGGAAGGCGGCGTGCACATGTGGTTCCCGTCGCGCTTCTCGGTGATGCTCGGGGGCTACTACCGCAGCGCACGGGTGGACAACCTGGTGGTCCGCGACTTCGTGGTGAACGGCGTGGATCAGGGATTGGACTACCGGGGAGTCCTGCTGGTGGAGGGCAAGCCCGCGAGCATGGACTTCAGCGGGCTGGGCTTCCGGATCGCCGTGGGAATCGGTCTGTAGCAGGCCGAAGCCGCGCGCCGTCGCCTAGCGCGCCGTGTCGGGGAGCACCTGGTAGATGATCTCGCCCTTGCGCACCCAGAGGCGCTCGCGCAGCTCGCGCTCGTCGAATTCTTGCCGCCCGCCCGGGCGCTCGAGCTGGGCCTCGTTCCGCTCGATCTCCCGGGAGGTCGCCGCCAGCTCGGCCTGCGTGCGGCGGTACTGCTCCTGGAGGCGCCAGATGCGAAAGAAGCCGTGGTCGGAGAGCAGGGCGGAATACAGCATCCACAGCCCGGCGATCGCGGCGATCCACCGCCCGACCCGCCGCCACGGGCTCGGGGCCGTCCGGTAGCGCTCCAGCCTGCGGCGCCGGAGCCGCGCTTCGATGTCCCGCATGCCACCTCCCTGTGAGCCACGGGCGCCGCCTCGAGGGCGGCGTTCAGCGGCGCTGCCGGAAGGCCCCGGCTCCCGCATACCGCGCGGCCGAGCCCAAGCCCTCCTCGATGCGCAGCAGCTGGTTGTACTTGGCCACGCGCTCCGATCGGCACAACGAGCCGGTCTTGATCTGGCCGGCGTTGGTGCCGACGGCCAGGTCGGCGATCGAGACGTCCTCGGTCTCCCCCGAGCGGTGGGAGATCACGGTCGTGTAGCCGGCGCGGTGGGCCATCTCCACGGCTTCCAGCGTTTCGGTGAGCGTGCCGATCTGGTTGACCTTGACGAGGATCGAGTTCGCCACCCCCTGCCGGATGCCCCGAGCGAGCCGCTGGGTGTTGGTGACGAACAGATCGTCGCCCACCAGCTGCACGCGGTCGCCGAGCGCTCGGGTGAGCGCCGCCCACCCATCCCAGTCGTTCTCGGCCAGGCCGTCCTCGAGGCTCACGATCGGGTACCTGCGGCTCAAGGCGTCGTAGAGTTCCACCATCTCCGCGGAGGAGAGCGTGCGGCCCCCCTCGCCCGCCAGGACGTAGGCGCCGTCCCGGTAGAACTCGCTGGAGGCCGGGTCCATGGCGATGGACACCTGGCGGCCCGGCTCAAGCCCGGCCTTCTCGATCGCCTGGAGCAGGACCTGCAAGGGCTCTTCGTTGCTGGTCAGGTTCGGGGCGAAGCCGCCTTCGTCACCCACGGCGGTCGAGAGCCGGCGGCCCTTGAGCACCCCCGCCAGCGCGTGGAAGACCTCGACGCCCCAGCGCAGGGCCTCGCGGAAGCTCGGCGCACCCAGGGGCACGACCATGAACTCCTGGAAGTCCACGTTGTTGTCGGCGTGCTTGCCGCCGTTCAGGACGTTCATCATCGGCACGGGAAGCGTCCGGGCGTGAACGCCTCCCAGGTGCCGGTAGAGGGGGATCTCCAGGGCGTTGGCGGCGGCCCGGGCCAGCGCCAGGCTCACCCCCAGCATGGCGTTGGCCCCCAGGTTCGACTTGTTCGGCGTGCCGTCCAGGTCGAGCAGGGTGCGGTCAATGGCGACCTGGTCGAAGCCGTCCTCGCCGATGAGCTTGGGGGCGATGCGGTCGTTCACATTCCGCACCGCTTTGAGCACCCCCTTGCCGCCGTAGCGGGCCTTGTCGCCGTCCCGCAGCTCGAGGGCCTCGTGCTCGCCGGTGGAGGCGCCCGAGGGGACCGCGGCGCGCCCCAGCGCCCCGCCTTCCAGGTGGGCGTCCACCTCGAGCGTGGGGTTGCCGCGGGAATCGAGGATCTCCCGCGCCTTCAGCCCCACGATCGTGGTCATGGCGCGCGAACGTACGCGCGGCCCTCGGGGGTGTCAAGGAGACGCGCCGCGCGGGCGCGCTGCAGAACGCAATCACCCCGCCGGGCGGTCCGCGCGGGGAGGCGACCGAGGGCTCCGGGCCCGCCTTGACCCCCCTCGGAACGCGGCCCTAAGGTGCCCGGCCATGAAACCCCGGCCCCCGCAGCCCCGTATGGGAAGGTGAGCGGTGCGGTGAGGCCGTGAGCACGGACGATCGGTCGCTCGTCCGGCGCTGCCTGGCGGGCGACGAGCGGGCCTATCGGGAACTGATCGAGCGCTACCAGCGGGCCGTGTACTCGGTGGCGCTGAGGATGCTGGGCCGGGTCGAGGATGCCGAAGATGTCACCCAGGAGACGTTCGTCCGCATGTTCCGGGCGCTCGATCGCTACGACCCCGCGCGGCCGCTGCGCGCGTGGCTTCTCACCATCGCCTCGCGCCTCGCGATCGACCAGCTGCGCCGGCGCGCGGCGCGCCACGTGCCGCTGGTCCAGCAGGAGCCCGGCGGCGAGGAATACCCGCTCGAGGTGCCCGACACCGGGCCGTTGCCCGAGCGCGTGGCCATCGAGCGCGAGGAGGAGCGGCAGGCGGACCGGCTGATCCAGTCGCTTCCGCCGCACTACCGGATCGTGGTCATCATGAGGCACCTTCAAGAGCTATCCTACGAGGAGATCGCCGAGGCCCTCCAGCTCCCGTTGGGAACCGTGAAAGCACGCATCCATCGGGCGCGGGAGATCCTCAAGCGGCGACTGGGAGAACGGCCGTGAGGCCCTGCCCCGGCAGCGAGGAAATCCAGGCCCTGCTCGACGGCGAGCTGGACGCCGCCGGCGAGGCGGCCCTGCGCCTGCACGCCGAGCGCTGCACGCGCTGCGGGCCCGAGCTGGCGGACTACGAGCGCCTGCTCGCGGTGCTGGGCCGGGCGCCGTCCTGGGAGCCGGGCTGGTCGCTGCGCGAGCGCATCCTGGACCGCGTGCTGCCGTCGCGGGTGCGCCGGCGCGCCATCCAGATCTTCGGCTGGATCTACGGCAGCGCCACGGCGGTGCTCACCTTCGCTTTCCTCAGCGCCGTCTCCCGCGCCGAGGTGCGGGCGGCCGCCGCCCAGTGGGTGGGCGAGGCGGCCCATGGCTCGGTCCGCCTGCTGGTGGCCGCGCTGGACCTGGTAGCCGTCGGCGCGGCCCACCTGCCCGAACGGCTGCGGGGAATCCAGTCGCTCGAGCGGTTCTTCACCCCCCTGGGCCGCGCCCTGGAGCAGTCGTTCCAGCTGCCTGCCGTCCAGGTGAGCGTGTGGGCCGCGGCCCTGGCCTGCGTCGCGCTCTTCGGGTGGATGCACGGGCGCGAGCGGCGGCCCGGCGGCACCCGGGAGGGAGGACCCCATGTGGGCATCGTCCTGGCGTAGACCCCGCGTCCTGGCGGCGGGGGTCGCCGCGCTCCTCGTCCTCGGAGGGCTGGCCGGCATCCACGCCGCGGCGGCCCGCACCGCCAGGTCCCGGGCCGCGCGGGACACCGGCGAGGTGGTCCGCGAGATCCGCATCTCCGACCGCGGCATCCACGTGGACGTCCGCGGCGACACCGTGATCGCCGGCGGCCGCGTGCACATCGGGCCCACCCGCATCGAGGTGGACGACGCCGGCTCGGGCATGGTGCGCATCTTCTCCGACGCCTTCGTGGAGCAGGGCCGCCACGTGGAGGGCGACGTGGTCTCGGTCTTCGGCTCCGCGCTGATCAACGGCGAAGTGTCGGGCAACGTGGTCTCGGTGATGGGCGCGGTCAAGCTGGGTCCGACCGCGGTGGTGGACGGCGACGTGGTGAGCGTGGGCGGTCAGGTGGAGCGGGCGCCGGGCGCCCAGATCCAGGGCGATACGGTGGGCCTCGGTTTCCTGCCGCTGCTCACCTGGGGGTTGCCCGCCGTCCCGGTGATCGTGGTGACGCTGCTCGCGGGCTGGGCGCTCACCCTGTTCGTGGCGTGGCTCGTCACCCTGCTGTTCCCCGAGCGCTTCGTGCGCATCGCGGTCACCGCCTCGCGCCGCACCGGCGCCTCGTTCCTGCTGGGGATCGCCTCGGGCCCGCTGGTCTTCCTGGCCGGGGTGCTGCTGATGATCACGCTGATCGGCATCCCGCTGGCGTTCCTGCTCCCCATGCTCTACGGGATCACGGTCTACGTGGGCCAGCTGGCGGCGACCTACGTGCTCGGTTGCAAGCTGATGCTGCGGCGGCGGCCCGAGGAGGGTCGCTCGCTGATGGGCGCCACGGCCCTGGGGTCGGCGTTCGTGCTCGGCTTCTTCCTGGCCGGCACCCTGCTCTCGGCCATTCCGGGGGCGGCGCGCATGGTCGCCCTGTTCTTCGCCTCGCTGGGTGGGCTGCTCCTCATGGGGCTCAGCATCATC
>JBBIHL010000076.1:0-10102 GCA_037447075.1 Candidatus Eiseniibacteriota bacterium
TGCGTCCGGCCTGACCACGAACGCCCTCGGGCGCCTCGTCCCCGAGGTCGTGAATGGCCAACGCCAGGTGCCGTTCCAGGGCGTGCACGGGCACCGGCCACACGGGCGCAAGGCGGCCCCGCCGATCCGCAGCGCGGCGGACTATCCCGCCGACGGGGACAAGCGCGTCGGCTCGCTCGCCGAGGCGCTGGAGGCATGCGGGCTCCGGGACGGCATGACCCTGTCCACGCATCATCACTTCCGAAACGGCGACCTCGTGGGCAACATGCTCTTCGACGCCTGCGCGCAGCTCGGGAAGCGGGACCTGACGTGGTTCCCATCCGCGTCCTTTCCCTGCCACGCGCCGGTCATCCAACATATGGAGGCCGGGGTGGTGCATCACATCGAGGGCTCCCTGAATGGCCCGCTCGGGGACTACTGCACCGGCGGGCGGATGCGCGGCCTCGGGGTCCTCCGCTCCCACGGCGGCCGCTGGCAGGCCATCCAGGACGGCGAGGTCCACGTCGACATCGCGGTCATCGCGGCCCCGTGCGCCGATCCGTTCGGGAACGCCAATGGCGTCCACGGCCCCGCCGCGTGCGGGTCGCTCTACTTCGCGCTGGCCGACTCGCTCTACGCCGACCGCGTCATCGTGGTCACCGACCACCTCGTCCCCTTTCCCGCGATCCCCTGGCAGATCCAGGGCAACAACGTCGACCACGTGGTGTGCGTGGACCGGATCGGCGACCCGGCCCGCATCGTGTCCGGGACGACCGAGATCACCCGGAGTCCGGACCGCCTCCTCGTCGCGGAGTGGACGGCCCGGTTCGTGCGGGATGCGGGGATCATGAAGGAGGGCTTTTCCTTCCAGGCCGGCGCTGGCGGGATCAGCTTGGCCTTCGCGATCTACCTCCGGGAGATGATGAAGCACGCGGGCGTGCGCGCACGATTTGTCCGCGGCGGATCGACCAAGTACCTGGTGGGAATGCTCGAGGAGGGGCTGGTCGACTACCTCCTGGATGGCCAGACGTTCGACCTGGACGGGGTGACCTCCATGCGGGAGAACCCGCGCCACCAGGCGACCAGCCCCTTCACGTCGTACAACTATCACGGCAAGGGGTTCTTCGGAACGTTCGTGGACGTCGTTGTCCTGGGCGCCACCCAGGTCGACGTGAACTTCAACGCCAACGTGGTGACCCACTCCGACGGCCGGCTCCTCCACGGGATCGGCGGGTGGCAGAACTGCCTCTTCGCGAAGTGTACGATTCTCGCCGTGCCCGCGATGCGTGACCGCATCCCCGTCATCGTGGACGAGGTCACAACCCTGACCGGGCCGGGCGAGCTCATCGACGTCGTCGTCACCGAGCGGGGCATCGCCATCAACCCCCGCCGGGCAGACCTCTTGGACGCGGTGAAGGGGACAGGACTCCCCGTGCGCGACATCCGGGACATCCAGCGGGAAGTGGAAGACATCTGCGGCGGGAAGCCGCGGTCGCCTCGGCGGAGTGACCAGGTGGTGGCCGTTGTCAAGTGGGTGGACGGGACCGTGCTCGATTCCGTCTGGAAGATCGGATGATCGGAACCGCCGATAGCCGCGCCCGGGGTGCTCCTCCGCGGTAACCTGGAAGCACGGTCAGACGAACCTCGATCCCCCGCGGTGATCCGATGACCGCCGTGCCGCACGTTCCTGAAGCGGGCGGCGAAGGCAGCACGGACACACGGGGTCGAATCCCGTCCAGACCCGTGCACTCCGTGAAGGCACCGGCCCCGTTTCAGGGTACGCGGCCATGCCCTCCACGCGGATCCCCACGCGCCCCGGCGTGTGCACCGGGAAGCCCAGCTCCGGGGGTCTACGCTTCCCGGTCTCACGGCTGCTCGAGTTGCCGGCCAGCAGCCAGAGCCATGAGGACATCCCTCACCCGTATCCGTGTCTCGAAGCGGCTGACATTGACGAGGCTCTTCGGTACGTCGCACACCTGCGGAAGACGAAACCATCGAGCTCATCGGTCGAAGGTCCTCGTCGACATGCCCGCGACGCCGCTGGCGGTCACCCATCGCCGCAGGGGTTTCTCGCAGACCATGAGGGTCGCGCCCAGGGCATGCTCGCCCCTGGCCGTCTGTTCGTGTGCCTGCTCCTCCTGCGAGCATGGATCGTGGGGACCCCCGCGGGTCAGGGGCGCGGGGTCGCTCGAGCCGCGGCCCCGGCCTCTGCCGGGCTACCCGCGGAACACGGTGTCGCGATGCCACTCGAGGAACTCCGGGCGCGGCCGGGCCTCGGGCCGCTCCGGGACCCAGACGGGCTGGCCGGCGAACTGCCGGTAGTGCTCGCCGTTGTCGAAGTCGGCCTTGAGCCGCCGGCTCACGAGGAGGCGGAGCTCCCGTGAGACCGCGAGATAGCCACGGTCGAAGAGCGTGTGGAGGTCCGAGCGCAGGAGGAGCCCGTTGTCCAGGCGGTGATCCCCACCCGCGGCCACCGGGCGGATGTGCGCCGCCTCGAGCACCGGCAGGGTGCGCTCCCCGGTCACCGCGCACCGGCGCCGGTAGGTGTCCGTGACGAGGACCCGGAAGGTCCCCTGACCGAGGCGGGGGCGCACGAGCACCGGGTCCCCGTAGAGGGCCGGGCTCGCCTCGCCCCCCCGGCGCATCGGCATCGGCTGGCGGAGCCGGTCACGGACCGCCTCCCAGAGCTGGCGCCCGACCCCGGACGTGAGGTCGTAGCTCTTCCCCTGGACGATCTGGCGCTGGAAGTCGGCGGGCGGCGCGATCCACTGCGATTCCGGCAGGAAGAAGGGGTCCTGCAGGATGATGCAGCCGACCACGTAGTCCTCGCGTGGATCGGCCGGCACCCGGCGGTAGCGCGGGAGGCGTTCCCGTCCAGACGGGATCCGGCTATACCAATCCGCCACGCGTCCTGCTGGCACAGAAGCTGGCCGAGATCATGCCGGCAGGCCTCGAGCGTTCCTACTTCGCCTGCACCGGTTCCGAAGCCACCGAGGCCGCGCTCCGGCTTGCGAAGCTCTACACCGGGCGCACGGCGATCGTGTCGCTGCTCCGCGGGTACCACGGCATGACGCACGGCAGCCTCGCGGTCACGGGCCTGGGAGGCAAGTTCAAAGGCGTCCCGGGCAGCGGCTTGCCCGGCGTCATCCACGTACCGGCGCCGTACGCCTATCGCAATCCCTTCAGGGACGACGCCTCCGACATGGGCTTCTTCCGGCAGGCCTTGGAGATCATCCACTGGACCTCGACCGGGACTCCTGCGGCCTTCATCCTCGAAGTGATTATGAGCGTGGGCGGCATGATCGTGCCGTCGCGGGAGTACGTCCGCGCCGTCCGTGAGTGGTGCTCGGAGACGGGCGCCCTGATGATCGTCGACGAGGCCCAGTCCGGCTTCGGTCGGACCGGCCGGTGGTTCGCCGTGGAGCACTTCGGCATCGTCCCGGACATCATCACGACCTCCAAGAGCCTCGGGGGTGGCATCCCCCTGTCGGCCGTGACGACGACCCACGAGATCGCCGACCGGGTGCAGGAGCTCGGCTATCATCAGTCGTCGTCGCACACCGACGATCCCTTCCTCTGCGCCGTGGGCCTGGCGAACATCGAGATCATCGAGGCAGAGCACCTCGTGGAGAACGCCGCCGTGCAGGGCGCCTACCTCGAGCGCGCGTTCGAGGAGATGAAGCAACGCCACGAGATCGTCGGCGATGTTCGCGGCATCGGCCTCATGCTTGGCATCGAGATCGTGTCGGACAAGCAGAGCAAGACGCCGTCCCCCCGCCACGCGACGGCGATCAGCCAGTACTGCCGCGATCATGGGCTGCTACTCGGACACCGGCCCACCGGAGCCGTGAGCGGCAATGTCATCAGGATTCTCCCACCGCTGATCCTCGGCAGGCCCGAGGCCGATGAGGCGCTGTCGATCCTCGATGCCGCGTTCGCCCACGCCGAGCAGACCGTGCATTCGTCCTGCGGCACAGGCACCGGTTGGATGTAGCGTGTGCCGCAGACCGGCCGTCGAGAGTTCCCCCGATCGACCCTGAACTGACGGCACTCCAGCGCAAGCTCTTGGCGCTCCTTGCCATCTCCCCCCAGGAGTTCATGAACGCCTGACGTCCCGCCCAGGACGGGGGGCGGAAATCTTGGCCGCGACCTGCGGAAAGTGGGATGACTCCAAGCAGGCCGTGGCCTTCCTGCGCGAGCTGATCGACAGCCTCCGCGCGCAGCTCGGGCGTCGCGTGGTGCTGGAGTTCCGCATGGATGCGGCCTTCTTTCAGCGGGGAATCTTCCCCTTGCTGATGGCCCGCGACTGCCTGTACGCGATCAAGGTCGGGTACTGGAGCTGGCTGCCGCTCAAGCAGCTCGCGGCGGACTGCCCCCGGTGGCACCCGGTGGCCCCGGGTGTGATGGGCTATGAGACCGAGCTGCCGGTGCCCCAGTGGAACCTCCGGCTGCGCGTGATGCTCTTCCGCAAGCACGTGCGGCACCAGACCCGCCGGAACTTCCAGCTCGACCTCTTCACCCCCGACGATGGGCACTACGAGTACTCCGCCGTGGCCACCAACATGCCGCTGGGGCTCGCGGCGCTCTGGGCCTTTGCCTGCGGGCGCGGTGCGCAGGAGAAGACATTCGCCGAGCTCAAGGGCGAGTTCGCCCTGGACGTCGTGCCCACGAACCACTACGCGGCCAACAGTGCGTGGCAACAACTCAGCGTCCTGGCGCACAACCTGATGCGCAGCTTCCAGCTCGACACCCTGGCCGAGCCCAAGGCCCGCTCGCGGAAGCGCACCTACGCCTTCCTCTTCCGGAGCATGCGCACGCTGCGCTTTCTCATCCTGGCCCGGGCCGGGCGCGTCACCCGGATCGATGGCCGCAACGTCCTGCGCTTGGCTGACAACCCTGCGACTCAGGCGTTGTATGAACGGATTGCTCATGCCCTGGCGGCCTGACTTATTTTCGGATTGGGGCTAGATGGACTTCTTGGGGAGCGCCTCGGCCCCCTGGGTGTCCGGCCAGATCGCGCCAAGCAGTTCCTGCTTGGTCACCAGCGCCCCGGTGTGCTCCACGAGCCGGCACAGCACGGCGAACGTCTTCGGCCGGAGGGGCAGCGCGCGGTCGCCCTGCCAGAGCCGCTCGTTGGCGGGATCCAGCCGGAAGGGCGTGAAGACGAAGAGTTGCCGTTGCGGCATCGCGCTCCTGCCCCGGGCCGACTCCCCCGCCAGCCGCGGCGCGCCTACTTTCACCCAAATTGGACCCAAATTCCACCCTGCCGTCGTTGACACCTTCCATATACTCTCCCGGGCTAAACAGGAAGGCGTCCTGGGGGAGGTCAGGAACTGGAGCGACGTCCCGGTCCACATTGAGCGAGGCCGGGTGCCTGCGGGGAACCGGCTGCCGCCCGAGTTCACGCGGCACACGTCAGAAAGAACGACCGCGACGACTTGCTGACCCATGTCGCTGCTCCCCGGTTTCGCGGCAGGATCTGGCCCGCTGGTTCGTTTCTCGGGGCCGTGTGTCTGCTCTCCCGTGCGAGACCCAACCCCCAGCTGGCGGACATGGAGGACTCGACATGGCGAACATGACGTGGGCAGGTGCGGTGCTGTGGGTTCCCCTGGTCATCGGCGTCCCCTCGCTGGCTCGGGCGACGACCCCGCCGCCGGGGTTCGTCCTCCAGGAGACGATCACCCTCACCACCGCATTGACCACTGAGGGGGCCGCGCAGGTCTCGAGCACCTCGTTGATCTCGGGGGTCACGTACAAGATCCGCACCTCGGGGATCTTCTCCATCGCTGGCCCCGACCCGTCGGTTTGCCCCTTCGCCGACGCCGAGTTCGCCCGCTTCGACAGCGGGGGTGGCAACGGGTGCGGGATCTTCCAGGACTCCGCACAGGGGGTCGACCTCGGCGTCGCCATCAACGACAGCGTCCTCGACGCGAGCAAGTTTCCGACCTGGGGGCCCTACACGACCTCCCACGAGTACACGATCGACTTCGTTGGGGCCGGCGGGCCAATCAGTCTCACCTACCACGACCTGTCCGGCGCGTACGGGGACAACAGCGGGTCCCTGACTGTGGAGATCTTCGCGCCCGCAACGCCCGTGCCGACCCTCACGGGGTGGGCGCAGATCCTGCTGGTTGGTCTGCTGGTCGCGAGCGGCCTCTGGGTCCTGCGCCGGAGGCGGCTCGCCTGACCCCGACGACCGCCCCGTCAGATCGGTCTGGACGGGCGCGGCCGGGGTCTCTCCCGTTCAGACACCCCTCGGCATCATGGCCGAAGGCGACGGGGACCGCGCCGCGCCGGATCCGGATGCCGCGCGCGCCCGCCGTCCGGGGCCCGGGAGCATCCCGGGCATCAGCACCAAGAAGACTGCTACGGTTCCCGCCACGGCCCCGGCGCGTACCAGCAGGGCGTGCGGGGCGAAGCCGAGGTGGGCGACCGCCTCCCCCAGCGCGACCAGCAGTAGGACCTGGGAGGATGCCAGCAGACCGAGCCCTATCGCGATCCGCCGCCAGCACGGCTTCGGGAAGGCCGCGATGCCGAGGGCCACCAGCAGGCCGACCTGGTAGGCCGGCAGGAGCCGGAGCGCCCCCTGGACGTCATCCGGCCCCGACAGGTGGGTGAGCGCGTGGGGGGCGACCGCTCGGGCGACATCCGTGGCCCAGATCACCGCCCGGGTGTAGGCGCCACCCAAGGCCACCGCCAGGCCCAGTCCGGCGCCCCACGCGAGGAGCGCGCGGACCAGCGCCCGGCGCCGCGTTCCGCGGGCAAACCGGTCCCGCCCGAGCGATGCGAGCCCGACAGCCAGGGCCGCCACGAGGAGCTGGTAGAAGCCGTGCACGACGAAGAGCGGGGAGCCGACGAGGGTCGACGGCAGCGCCACCAGCAGCACCCGGACGATCCCGAGCCCGACGAACACCGGCACCACCGCGAGCAGTGCGAGCCCCCGCGTGGCCAACGAGCGCGGGAAGGCGACCGCGGCGGCAGCCCAGAGCGGGATCAGCGGGGTGACCACGCACTCCTGCGTCACGAGGAACGCCTCCCGGCCCGTGGACAGGACGTTGCCCGACACGGTCGTCGCGATGCCCAGCGCGCCTAGCGCGACGCCGGCCACGCCCGCGATCCACGCGGCCACCGCCAGCAAGGTCGCGCTGCCCATGGCCCACGGCGCGGCCGCCGCGAACAGGCCGAGGAACACGACGGCGAGGATCGCGAACCGCCGAATCGGCCAACCGGGGGCAGCGCCCGCCGGAGCCGAGCTCGCGGCGAGCGCGGCGCGGCGGGCCTCGGTCGCCCGCATCCAGAGGAAGGCGTAGCCCGCCGCCGCGAGCACGAGGGCCACGGGCCACACGTAGCGGTGCAGAACCTCGAAGAGGGACGGCGAGGCCGCCGCCCGCAAGAGCGTCCCGACCCGCACCGTGTTCAACCCCAGGATCAGGGCCACCCCTCCCGCCGCCGCGTGGAGCCGCGAGCGCCACGGCGCCGGATAGGCGAGCGTCACTCCGAGGAATAAGGCGATGGCGTCGGCGGCGCTGCACTCGGCCGAGACCACGACGGGCCGCGAGGGGCTCCCGCCGTACCAGGTCGCGATCTGGCGCTGGAGCTCGGTCAGCGGCAGGACGAGCCGGGTCTCGATCCAGGGAACGCGGAGCAGCGCGAAGAGCCCGAGGCTCCAGCCGACCGCCGCCAGGGCGAATACTGCCGGCGACCGCGGCCAGGGCCGGGTGGTCCCCATCGGGGTCGTGCTGGGCGTCCTCACGAGCCAACCCCGCCGCACCGGGCCGTTGGCTGGACGGCGCCCTCATCCCGGCGCCCCTCGCCCGCGCGCCACCGCCAGGCGCCGACCGCGACCGACGCCCCACGACGTGGGCGACGCCGGTCAGGAGGGCCCTCCCCGGCGGGCTCCCCTGCCTTGAAGGCGGGGGCGTTGTCCCCAGGGTTCGGCACCAGAGGCCGATCCGGCATCGGCGCGGCCCATCCGGGAGCGTCAAGCGCGCGACCGACCGGTGGTTGAGCGTCGCCTGCAGCCGACGCCCGCCTGGGAACAGCGTCAACTCGACCTCCAGCAACGGTCGGCTTCTCAGGCGGGCCATCGAACGCCTGCCAGTCCGGGAAGTCGCGGAGACGCACAAGCCCATCGGGCATGGGCCCCTCCGGCGCTGACCGTGCCCTCGAGCGCTCCCGCCGGACCAGCGCATCGTGTATCTCACATCGCCGCCACGTCTCCGCGCCGGGGAGCGCTGCACGGACACGCCCTGGTCCGGCGGCCGAATCCGCTGCCCGGGCCGCTTGGTGTGGGTCGGGATGATGCCTTTGCGTCCTGACTTGGCACCAGGCCGAGGTCTTGAGCCCGCTGTCCCTGGAACCCATGTAGGCGGGGCGGCGCGCGCCCGACATTCGCTATCCGGCACGTCGCGGCTCGCCGAGCCCGCGGGCGCCATCATCCGCTACGGAGACCGCGTGCGGGTCGGCGTAGACTTCGCGGCCTGGGTGCACGACCACCCCGTCGCCGTCCTCGAGGTCACCACCGTCGCCGTGGCCCCGGAGAGCACGAAGGTGCTGGCCCTCCGCTGGCCGGGTCCTGACCACCCCAACGGAGGGTCGGGTGCGTAGACTGGCCGGCCCGCAGGTCCTCGCGGCCTGAACGTAGGCGGTCGAAAGCACGTTTGTCGTTTCCCGTTCCCGGCCCCCCGTCACCGGGCTTGCCCCGCCACCCCCGCACCCAGAGCACGCACCCCGGCACGCAGAGCACGCACCCACCCAGACGATAGCGCCGCGCCGGCCCGCTCGGCAAGGGCCTCGGGAGGGTGGAGGGGTGAGGCCCGGACCCCGCCCCTCCGGGTCGGCGGACAGACGGGGACGGGCGCGCCGGGGTGGGGGGCGTGGATCCGGGGCGTCAGGCGGCGGGGACCGTGTCGCCCGGCGGCGGCTCGGCAGCCAGCCCGAGCGCCGCCAGCAACCGCTGCACGGCGTGCGGCTCGGTCACGGCTCCCAGAATCCGGCGCGGGCCGCCGCAGCGAGCACACACCAGCACTTGGATGGCGAAGCGGAGGTTGTCAATGACTTTGAGACACCGACGCGCCGCATTTAGTGTGGCACCTCCATGACCGCCGGCCCCGGGCGATTGATCCACACCGCCGGGGGTGGCGCCGGCGGCTCAGGCGGCTTCCGCACGAACCGTCCGGGGTGGGCCGCGTACGCCGCCGCCAGGATCGCCCGTCGCCGCTCCAGCACTGCCTCGGTGCGCCCGTAGTGGACGACCTCGGGGGTCAGCAACCCGAGCCCGTCGTGCCGATGCTCCGTGTTGTACCACTCGAAGAACCCCCGACAGAAAACCCGCGCGTCCTGGACCGAGCCGAACCGCTCCGGGAACGTCGGGTGGTACTTGAGGGTCTTGAACTGCGCTTCCGAGTAGGGGTTGTCGTCGGAGACGCGCGGCCGGCCGTGGCTGGGCCGGACGCCCAGGTCCGCCAGCAGCAGCGCCACCGACTTGGCGGTCATCGCGTGGCCCCGATCGGCATGGATCGTCAGCTGGCCCGGCGCGATGCCCTGCTTAGCGCACGCCGCCGCGAGCAGCCGCTCCGCGAGGAGGGCGTTCTCGTACGCGGCCACCGTCCAGCCCACCACGTAGCGGCTGAAGATGTCCAGGACCACGTAGAGGGCGTAGGTGATCCCCTTCGCCGGTCCCAGGAGCTTGGTGATGTCCCAGGACCACACCTGGTTCGGCCCCGTGGCCAGCAGCTCCGGCTTGGGATAGGCCGGATGCCGGAGCTGGTTGCGCCGCTCGCGCACCTCGTCGGCGGCGGCCAGCACCCGGTACATCGTGCGCCAGGAGCAGAGGTACCTCCCTTCGTCGAGCAGGGTGGCGTACACCGTCTTCGGCGCCTGGTCCACGAAGCGCTCGCTGTGCAGGACCTCGAGCACCGCCAGGCGTTCGGGGGGCGTCAGCGCCCGGGGCGGCGCCGGCCGTGGCGCGGTGGGGGCCAGGGCTGTCGGCCGCCGCGCGCGGTAGAGACTGGCCCGCGGCACGCCGAAGGCGTCGGCCGCGCGGGCCATCCCGACCGTCGGGGCGAGCGCCAACGCCGTCGCCATCACGCGCTCTCGCGCTGCGCGGCCGCCGGCCGCCCCA
>JBBIHL010000077.1:0-2056 GCA_037447075.1 Candidatus Eiseniibacteriota bacterium
GACACCTCCGTGCGTCGGGGGCGCCTCCCTCCTGGGGCGCCGCGCGCCAAGCTACGGAGCCGCCCGCGGCGCGTCAAGGCGGAGCGCATTCGAGGCCGTTGCCGGGCCGGCGCGCGCGGGAGTATGCTCGCGCTCGAAACGCTTCCCCCCGCACGGCCACCAAGGACCCCATGAGCCTCCAGGGCCCCCTCATAGACACCTACGGGCGCGTGGTTCGCGACCTGCGCATCTCGGTCACCGACCGCTGCAACCTGCGCTGCGTCTACTGCATGCCCGCCGAGGGGATGGTATGGCTGCCCAAGGACGACCTCCTCACCTACGAGGAGCTGACGCGCTTCGCGGGAGTCTGCATCGCGCTGGGCGTGACGGGCATCCGCCTCACGGGCGGGGAGCCCACGGTGCGGGCCGACCTGCCGGTCCTGGTCGGCATGCTCAACGCGCTCCGGCCCGACCTCGACCTCTCCATCACCACCAACGGCCTGAAGCTCGTGGCCATGGCGGCGCCGCTCGCCGAGGCGGGCTTGAAGCGCATCAACGTGAGCCTGGACACCCTGCGGCGCGAGCGCTTCCACCAGATCTGCCGGCGCGACCGGCTGCCCGAGGTGCTGGCAGGGCTGGAGGCGGCGGAGCGGGCGGGGCTGCGGCCCATCAAGATCAACTGCGTGGCGATGCGGGGCGTCAACGACGACGAGGTGGTGGACCTGGCGGCCTGGGGGCGGGAGCGCGGCTACCAGGTGCGCTTCATCGAGTTCATGCCGCTCGACGCCCAGCACGAATGGTCGCGCGACCGGCTGGTGCCGGCCCAGGAGATCGTGGAGCGCGTGCACCGCGCCTTCCCGGTGGAGTGGGTGCCGCCGGCGGCGAACGACGGGGACGGCGGCCTGGGCCTGGCGCCCGAGGTGAGCGAGCCGGCGTCGGTCTACCGGTTCGAGGACGGCAAGGGCAGCTTCGGCGTCATCGCCTCGGTGACGCGGCCCTTCTGCGGGCACTGCGACCGCATCCGGCTCACCGCCGACGGGCAGGTGCGCACCTGCCTGTTCTCGCTCACCGAGTACGACTTCCGCAGGGCGATGCGCGCGGGTGCGAGCGACGAGGAGATCGCCGAGCTGCTGCGCGCGGCGGTGTGGCGCAAGGAGCCCGGGCACAAGATCAACGCCACGGACTTCGTGCAGCCCGCCCGCGGGATGAGCGCGATCGGGGGCTGATCGGAGTAGCGGCCGTGCGCGGACTGCGGATCATCGCGGTGCTCTTCTGCCTCGCGGCCTGCGCCGGCGAGGCGGCGGGCCAGTTCCCTCCCTGCAGGCTCACGATGGCTCCCTGCGGCATCGCCCTGCCGGGAGTGGGGGACGCGTACCCTCCGGCGCTGGGAGCGCGGCGGTTCCGCTGACGATCACCGTTCGCGACGCCATGAACGTACCGATCCCCGGCGCGCTCCTTTACCTGGATGCACTGTCCGCCACGGATCTTCGCTTCGCGGACGTCCAGGAGCCGGGCACCTATCTGGACTGCCCCCGCATGAGGATCTATCGGGTGACGGATCTGACGGGCACGGTCCGCTTCAACATCCGCGGCGCGGGGCGAAACTCGCTGCCCGGGGGCGCCATCGGACCCGGCGGCGTCAACCAAGTCCGAATCGTGGTCGAGAGCACTGAATGCGGCCGCGTCACCCTTGCCACCCCCGACCAGAACGGCGCCGCGGTGGCGGGCACCGCCGTCAACGGGATCGATTCCAGCGACGGCGCCTTCATGCTCTACGACCTGTTCAACTACAGCACGACCGCTGGGCGCTCCAACCTGAACTGCAGCGACCCGCCGGCGGTGGTGGACCCCGCCGACCTCTCGCTGTTCCGCGACTACCTGTTCAACGACCCCGCCTCGGCGGCGCCGCAGTTCACCACCTACTGCCCGTAGCACCGCGCTCGGCTACACTCCGCCGCCAGCATGGAGGCGCCGACGGCGGTGCGGCCAGGGCCTGCGCTTCCATGTGACCCGCAAGGGGGTGAGCTACTGGATGCACGGCCGCGACCTGCCGGGCTACCCGGCCTCGCACGGCTGC
>JBBIHL010000077.1:2086-10072 GCA_037447075.1 Candidatus Eiseniibacteriota bacterium
AGAAGCGCTGCTACGGGAATCCGGCGAAGCCGGCGCTCGACGACGCGCAGGCGGGCTACCGGTGGGTGGTCGGGGACGCGCCCGACGACGGCCGGGTGCGCGCGCTGCCCGATGGCCCGCGCGTGCGCGTGGTGGGCGAGACGCCCCGCCCGGGGCGTCGCTGAAGCCGCCGCGTCTCCCCGCCCGGCGCCTACCGCTTGGCAGGCTCCAGCTGCGGCTTCTCCCCCAGGAACATCACCTCTTCCTCCAGCTCCACGCCGAAGCGCTCGCGCACCCGCGCCTTCATGATCTCGGCCAGCTCCAGCACCTCGCGGGCGCTGGCGTGGCCCGCGTTGACGATGATGTTGGCGTGCTTGGCGAAGACCACGGCGTCGCCCACCCGCAGCCCGCGGCAGCCGCATTCGTCCAGCAGCTGGCCGGCGGCGATGCGCTGGGTGCCTGGGGAGGCCTTGCCGCCCGGCATCTGGAAGCCGGGCGGGAGGTTCTTGAAGTAGGAGCCGGCGGTGGGCTCGAGCCGCCACTGGGGATGCTTGACGCGCCGGATCTCGAGCTTCTCGTCGATTACGGCCTGGATCGCCTTGCGCTCGCCGCGCCGGAAGTGCAGCAGACAGGTGAGCAGCACGCGCGGCTGGCGCTTCAGTCGCGAATCGCGATAGTCGAACTGGAACCACGCGGCGGGGAGGGTCTCGACCCGCGAGCCGTCCAGGGCGGCCACGGTGCACTCCACGGTGAAGGAGCCGATGTCCTGCCCGTAGCAGCCAGCGTTCCCGTAGATCGCCCCGCCCACCGAGCCGGGGATGCCCGCGGCGAACTCCAGGCCGGAGATCTCGCGGTCGCGGCAGGCGTAGATCAGCTCCAGGAAGTCCGCGCCGCACTCCACCAGGGCGGCGGTGCCGTCGAACTCGACGTTGCGGCAGGCGTTCTGCACCACCAGGCCGCGCACGCCCTCGTCGGAGACCAGCAGGTTGCTTCCCCCGCCCAGGACGAAGACCGGCATCCCGATCTCGTGCGCCGTGCGCAGCGCCCGGACCAGCTGGTCGGGCGTCCGGGCGGCGAAGAAGTAGTCCGCCGGCCCCCCGATGCGCAGGGTGGTGTGGTGCCGCATCGGCTCGCGCGTGAGCAGCCCTTCCCCCAGGGCCAGGCGCAAGCGCGCCTCGGGGTCCTTCCCGCTGTGCAAGGGCAGTGCGTTCTCCTTGGCCAGGCGCCGGCGTGGGGGCCGCGCGTCAATCGTTCGGGTGCGCCGCTGGGGAGAGGGGCGCAACGGCGAAGGCCGCGCAGCCAGTATAGCGGCCGAGGGCGGGCAGCGCCTGCCCCCTCTGGCATCGGCCGGCCGGAGGTTGCGCTTGAGGGAAGCGCAACGGCCAGCGTATGGTTGCATCGAAAGCTGCGACCACCCCAGCCCTGGAGGAGCCTGATGAAGGTCGAGATTCTCTACTGCGGCGCCTGAAACTACCTCCCCCACGCCGCCAGTTTGGCGGCCGAGATCCGCAAGGCGAGGGGCATCGAGGCCAAGCTCGTGCGCGGCAGCGGAGGCGTGTTCGAGGTGAGCGTGAACGGCCAGCTCGTCTTCTCCAAGAAGGCCGAGCACCGCTTCCCCGAGCTGAAGGAGATCCTCGAGAAGATCCCCGCGTAGGCCGGCCGGCGCGCGGGGCGAGCCCTGGGGCTACGCCTCCGCCGCGCCCTTCTCCAGCGAGAGCCGGTAGCGGCGCTCGCCCAGCCGCTCGAAGACCAGCGTGTCCCCGGGCTCCAGCCCCCGCTCGCGGCACCAGCGCATCATGCCGGGCTGCCTCGGGGAGCGCGGGCGAAAGACCCACGCGCCGTACTGGATGTCGGTCTCGAACGAGAACCCCAGGTCGGTCTCGATCGTGACCGGCTTCACCTCGTAGGGGCGCGGCGCGTCGCCGGGCCCGCGCGGGCCCACGGCATCCGGCGGGAACAAGTCGAGGATGTCCCACAGCGGCACGTTGCGCTGGGTGAAGGTCCAGACGTCCTGCGCGGTGCGGACCGGGATGGCCCGTCGCTCGCCCACGGTGCGGCGGCGCTACCCCCGCGCCACCTTCGGGCGCGGCAGGTGGACGACCTCGCGCACCACCGAGTAGCCGTCGCCTCCCAGGCGGCCGAGCGGCTTGAGCTTGGCCACGTCCACCCGGCCGTCGGTGAGCACGGCTTCGTCCACGTGGACGCAGAGGATCTCCCCCACCACGAAGGAGGCTTCGCCCAGCTCGATGATCCGCTCCAGGCGGCACTCCAGGCGGATGGGTGATTCCGCCACGAGCGGCGACTGGACCATCCTCGCCGGCGCCGGCGTGAGGCCGGTGAGCTCCAGCTCGTCCACCTCCGCCGGCCAGTCCCCCGACGCGCGGACCACGCGCGCGGCCATGTCCTCGGTGACGACGTTCACCACGAAGTCGCCCACCTCCCGGATGTTGCGCAGCGTGTCCTTGGGCTCCCCCCCGCGCTGGTTGATCGCGATGCCCACCAGGGGCGGCCGGCTGGAGATGGCGTTGAAGTAGGAGAAGGGCGCGGCGTTGTGGCGGCCCGCGGCGCTCACCGTGGACACGAAGGCGATCGGTCGCGGCACCACGATGTTGATCATGTGGTGATACATCGCGCCCGCCGAAATGGACTTGGGATCGAGGATCAGGATCGCGCTCCAGGATCGGGCGTCAGCCCCGCCCGCGGCCCACCCCGCCCGGAGTCACGGCCGCCGCAGCTGGTAGAGATAGCCGGCGGTCACCTGGAAGCCCGCGTTCTTGGCCTTCCCGCCGAAGGTGCCCCGGTCGAGGTCCGTGAACCCGCGGTCGTAGCGGGCCTCCAGCGTCCAGGCGCCGGGCCCCGCCGCGACCTCCACGCCCAGGCCCGCCGTGCCGCCGAAGTCGAAGCCCTTGAGCCCGTCCACGTCGAACTCGTTGTCCACGTCGCCGGTGAGCTTGCGCTTCTCGCTCAACTCCCACGCGAACGTGGGGCCCAGCACGCCGTAAGGCCGCACCCGCCCCGGCAGCGGCAACGAGGCCCGCGCCAGCACCGGGATCTGCAGGTACTGCACCGCGTGAAGCTCCTCGTAGGTCCCGATGATGTTCCCGGTGGGGTCGGTCGCCTCGTACTCGCCGAAGGACGTCCCCTTGGTCACGAACTCGAACCCGGCCTGCACCGAGAAGGGAGCGCGCAGCTCGAACAGCGCTCGCCCTCCCACCAGCAGCGTGAGGATGGACTCCGAATCCAGCAGGACCGCGTCTTCCTCCAGGTGGAACACCCCCAGCCCGGCCTGGGCCCCCAGCCGCGGCCAGGCGGATGCGGGCGCAGCGGCGGCGGCCAGCAGCAGCGCCGCCAGCGCCGCCCGCGCCGTGTAGGGAACCGGACGCATGTGCGACCTCCCGTGGTGGTGCGGCCCCCGGGACGCGCCGCTCCGCGCCGGCGTCAATGGAGCCGCTTCCGGCGGTTGCGCACGAAGTCCACGAACACGTAGGAGCCCAGCTGGTTCAGGTCCGAGTAGTAGGCGCGGCCGCGGTTGAGGCGCGTGAGCTTGTCCACGAACTCCACCAGCGGCCGGTCGTTGGTGAGCATGAAGGTGGTGATCGTGATGTCCTTGCGACGGCAGGCCACCGCCTCCTCGAGCGTCTTGTTCACGATCTTGGGGTCCAGCCAGGGCGACGGGTTGCGGTAGGGGCGCCCGTTCTCGGTGATGGCCGAGGGCTTGCCGTCGGTGATCATGAAGACCTGCCGGTTCGCGCCGCGGCGCCGCGCCAGGATGCGCTGCGCCATCTGGAGCCCGGCCTTGGTGTTGGTGTGGAACGGGCCCACCTGGATCTTGATGAGCGCGTGGAGCGGCACCTGCCTGGCCTCGTCGCCGAAGAGCGCCACGTCGAGGGTGTCCTTGGGATAGCGCGTCGTGATGAGGTGCGAGAGCGCCAGCGCGATCTTCTTGGCCGGCGTGATGCGGTCCTCGCCGTAGAGGATCATGCTGTGGGAGACGTCCACCAGGAGCACGGTGGCGCAGGCCGAGAGGTGCTCGCTCTCGAACACCTCCAGGTCGTCCTCGGTGAGGCTCAAGTCCTCGAGGCCGCGGCTCTTGATGGCGTTGTTGACCGAGGTCAGCGAGTCCAGGTCGGAGAGGTTGTCGCCGAACTGGTAGCGCCGGGTCTCGGTGAGCCGCTCGCCGCCCTTGCCGGCCTGGGGCGTGCGGTGGTCGCCGGTCCCGCCCGCCTTCAGGGCGTGGAAGATCTCGTTCAAGGAATCCTGCCGGATGCGCTTCTCGCCCTTCGGCGTCACCTGGTAGCCCCTGGGGGTGCGCCGGATCTGCTCGGTCTGCTCGAGCAGCCGCTTGAAGTCCTCGATGGTGAACTTCTCGTTGAAGAAGCCGTACTCGCGCCCGAAGCGCTCCATCCAGCGCAGCGCCTCCTCCACGTCGCCGCCGGTCTGCAGCAGCAGGTTCTGGTAGATCTGCATGAGCTGCTTGATGAACTCGCGGTCCTCGGGCGAGGGACCGGTCCACTTGCGGTAGAGGAAGCGCACGGCGGGTTCAGTCCTGGGGCTCGCCGCCCAGGTTGGAGAACATGGACTTCAGCACGTCGCGGTAGGTGGCGTGGCCGCCGTCGGTGCGGTCGCGCGACAGCATGGAGTGCTGGTGAAGCCCCTCCAGCACGAACTCCATGCCCACCGCCAGCTCCTCGGGGTCGTCGAGCTTGAGGTGGCGGGCGGCCAGCCGCTCGAGGCCCTTGATCTGGGAGAGCTTCCGCGTGAACTCGGCGGCCGGCGTCTCGTCCGACACGTCCACCGTGTTCCCGGCGGCGAACCACTCGAGGACGGGCCGGTACTCGCCCGAGCCCGCGGCCTCGCCCTCGGCGGCGGCGGCGGCCGCCGCCGCCCGCCCGCGCCGCGGCTTGTAGGCGTCCGGAAACCTCTGCGCGAAGAGCGACTTCACGCCCTTGCCCAGCAGGTGGCGGGCCACATTGAGGGCCCCCTCCTGCTCGCCTTCCAGCACCAGCTCCACCTTGCCGCTCACCGCCGTCACGGCGTGCCCCAGGTCGCAGATGCGCGCCGTCAGCTTGCTCTCGCCGGTCATGAGCCCGCGGCGCTCGGCGTTGGAGATCACGTTCTCCAGCAGCGCGATCGGGAGTCGCGCCGAGACCCCCGAGTTCTGGTCCACGTACTCGCTGCGCCGGGCCTGGATCGCCACCTCCTCGATCAGCTCGCGCAGGAACGCCGGCACGCGCACCTGCACGCTCCCGGGCCGCTGCTCCCACGACTCCTGGCGCGTGATCGCCATGCCCTCCTCCCGGCTCAAGGGATAGTGCGTGACGATCTGCGAGCTGATGCGGTCGCGCAGCGGCGAGATGATGTTGCCCCGGTTGGTGTAGTCCTCCGGGTTGGCGGAGAACACCAGCAGAACGTCGAGCGGGATGCGCACCGGGAACCCGCGGATCTGGAAGTCCCGCTCCTCCAGGATGTTGAGCAGGCCCACCTGGATGCGCGGCTGCAGGTCGGGCAGCTCGTTGATGGCGAAGACGCCGCGGTTGGTGCGCGGGATGATCCCGTAGTGGATGACGCGCTCGTCCGAGAAGTCCAGCTTGAGCGAGGCGGCCTTGATCGGGTCAACGTCCCCGATCAGGTCGGCGATGGTGACGTCGGGCGTGGCCAGCTTCTCCTGGTAGCGCTGGTCGCGGTGGATCCAGGCGATCGGGGTGTTGTCGCCTTCCTTCTCCACCAGCCGGCGGGCGTGCGCGCTCACCGGGGCGAGCGGGTCGTCGTTGAGCGGCGCGCCCTCCACCACCGGCAGCCACTCGTCGAGCAGCGCGGGGAGCTGGCGCAGGATGCGGGTCTTGGCCTGGCCGCGCAGCCCGAGCAGGATGAAGTCGTGCCGGGAGAGCAGGGCGTTCACGATCTGCGGCACCACCGTCTGGTCGTAGCCGATGATGCCGGGGAACAACGTCTCCCGCCGCTTCAGCTTGGCGATGACGTTGGTTCGCAGCTCCTCGCGGACGGAGCGGGGCTGGTAGCCGGCGGCCTTGAGCTCACCCAGGGTGCGGGGACGGGACATGTGCGATGGGACTCCCGAATGGCGCGGTCGCGGCCGCCCGCGGTCGTGTAACCTCGACTGGCAGGGGGGAGAATGCCCCGAGTGTAGCATGGCGGACCTCTCGCGCAAGCCGGCGGTCCGAAATCGCTGCTCCCCCAACCCCCGACGCCTCATCCAAGCTCCCACACGGGCCGCGGCGATCACCATCAACTTGGGAAGGCGATCATGGCGACGAGGAGGGCTGGAGTCATCGGGTCGGGGGTCGTGGGGCAGGTGCTGGCGGACGGTTTCCTGAAGCACGGCTACGAGGTCATGCGGGGAACCCGCGAGCCGGGGAAGCTCGCAGAGTGGAAGCGCGGCGCCGGGCCGCGGGCCGCGGTGGGCACCTTCGCCGAGGCCGCCCGCCACGGGGAGGTCGTGGTCCTCGCGGTGAAGGGTGCCGCGGCCGAGGCGGCCGTGGACCTGTGCGGCGCGGGCAACCTGGCGGGCAAAACGGTGGTGGACGCCACCAACCCGATCGCGGAGGAGCCGCCGGTCAACGGGGTGCTCAAGTTCTTCACGCGCCTCGACGAGTCGCTCATGGAGCGGCTGCAGCGGCGCGCGCCGGCGGCGCACTTCGTCAAGGCGTTCTCGTGCGTGGGGAACGCCCTGATGGTGAACCCCGCCCTGCCCGGCGGCCCGCCCACCATGTTCATCTGCGGGAACCACACGGGCGCCAAGGACGAGGTGAAGCGCATCCTCGCCCAGTTCGGCTGGGAGGTGGAGGACATGGGGGCGGCCGAGGCGGCCCGCGCCATCGAGCCGCTGTGCATCCTCTGGTGCATCCCCGGCTTCACGCAGAACCGCTGGACGCACGCGCTCAAGCTGCTGAAGCAGTAGGGCCGGCGTCGAGGGAGGGCGGGCAGGGGCAGGGCAGGCCGCGGCCGGTCGGCGCCTGCTATCCTGACGCGCTCATGGACCCGCTCCACCTCCTCGACCGCTCCCGGCGCCTGGTCGGGGCGCTCGCGCCGTTCCCGACCCTCGACGCCGTGCGCGCCGACCCGGGCGGCGCGGCGCTGCTGGCCGAGGCCGACCAGCTCCTGGCCACGGTGCGCTGCCACGAGGCCCCGGGCGCGGACCCGCCCGCAGGCGGCGGGCCGCTGCGCGTGGTCCACTGGAACATCGAGCACGGGAACCGCTTCGAGGCGGTGCAGCGCGCCCTGGCCGCTCATCCCGAGCTGGCCGGCGCGGACCTGGTCATGCTCAACGAGGTGGACCTGGGGATGGCGCGCTCGGGCAACCGCGACGTGGCCTTCGAGCTGGCGCGCGCGCTGGGCTGCCACGCCGCCTGGGCGCCGCTCTTCCTGGAGCTCACCGCCGGGCGCGGCGAGGACGCGGGCTTCGCCGCGGGGGTGGCCAACCGGGAGGCGTTCTTCGGCCTGGCGGTGCTCTCGCGGTTTCCGCTCGGGCGCGCCCGGCAGATCCCGCTGCCCAGTCCCGAGGGCTTCCACTTCCGCTACGAGCGCATGCTGGGGCGGCACTGCGCGCTGGCGGTGGAAGTGCTGCATCCGGCCGGCACGTTCGTGGCGGTGAGCACCCACCTCGAGGTCCACCGGCGCCCCGAGCACCGCCGCACGCAGATGGCGGCCCTCCTGCGGGCGCTCGAGGACGAGCGGCGGCCGGTGCTGCTCGCGGGCGACTTCAACACGTCCACGTTCGAGCGGGGGTCGGCGCGGGACTCGCTGGCCGGCCTCGCGGCGCTGGCGTTGACGCCCGGCCCGGCCTTGCGCCGGCGACTTCTCCGCCCCGACCTGCCGGCGGATCGCCCCCGCGAGCCCCTCTTCCTGGAGCTGCGCCGCGCGGGCTTCGCCTGGGAACCCTTCAACGACTTCGCGCCCACGCTGCGCCTGCGCTTCGAGCGGCTCGGCGAGGTGGCCGCGATGCCGGGGGTGCCGCGCATTCCCTCGCCGACCAGGGCGAGCAGGCCGACG
>JBBIHL010000078.1:0-10065 GCA_037447075.1 Candidatus Eiseniibacteriota bacterium
CGCGCATCGCGCGGAGCCGCTGGCCGGTGTCGAGCGCCTGGCTGCCCTGCAGGGCGGCCTGGAAACGCGCGAGCGCCTCGGCGGGGCGGCCCGCCTCCAGCAGCAGCCCCCCGGTCTGGCACCGCCATTCCGCCGTCCAGCTCGGCCCGAGCCCGGGGAGCAACGGCCGCAGCTCGCGGTCCAGCAGGTCGAGCGCCGCGCCGGGGCCTGCGAGCCGGCGTAGCGCGGCCGACCGTCCCTGGAGCGCCCGGGCGCGAAGCTCGGCGGTCACGGGCTCGCCCATGACCAGCACCAGGCCGTAGGTCGAGTCGGACTCCTCGAGCTTCCCCTGGGCCCGCTGGATGGCGGCGAGCTGGATCAGCGCCGCGGCCTCGTCGCTGCGGAAGCCGTTGGCCCGGCAGTCCGCCAGGGTCCGGGAGAGGGTGGCGACCGCGTCGTCGTTGCGACCCAGCTCGAACTGGGCCCACGCCATGTTGAGGCTGGGGTCCAGGATGTCCTTGACGTCCCCCATGTGGCGGAACAGCTCGAACGCCTGCTCCCAGTAGCGCACGGCGGCCGACGGATCGCCGAACTGGAACTCGTAGAGCCCCAGGTTGTTGAGCGCCCAGCCCCGGGCGTGGACCTCGGGACTGCGGCCGGCGACCTCCAGGTAGAGCCGCCGCGCCCGCTCGAAGCTCCCCAGGCGGTCGTAGGCATTGGCCAGGCTGGTCGCGACCGCCAGCTCGAAGTTGGTGTCCTTCTGCTGGCGGAAGAGCTCCAGGGCGCGCTGCAGCTCGGGGATCGCCCCCTGCGTGTTCCCCGCGGTGATCAAGCTGTAGCTGATGCCCCAGCGGGCGAAGGCCTCGTTGCGGCGATCGCCTCCCGCCAGGGAGAGGGCGAGCAGGTGGTCGCACTGGCGGCGATACTCCTGGTAGCGGCCCTGGTTGGAGAGGGCCAGGGCCAGGCTGCGCACGCCCACGCGGATTCCCTGCGAGTCCCGCAGCGCCTCCGCCAGGGCGATGCCCCGGAGCGCGGTCGCCTCGCTGGTGCGGGCGTGCCCGGTCATGCCGTAGTTCGCGGCCTGGTAGAGGAGCGCGATCATCTCCAGCCGCCGGTCGCCCCGCGCGCGCGCCGCGCGCAGCGTGGAGTCCAGCATGCCGAAGGCCAGCCGCATCTGGCCGCGGTTGTTGAGCGAGTCCACCCGCAGGAACACCGCCGCGTCGCGGTCGGGGATGCCGAAGGGGTTCCTGGCGCGCGCCGGCGGGCCGAGGACGAGGAGCGCAAGCCCCCCGAGCGCGAGAGCTGCGTGCCGGGGTGCGGGGAAGTGGTTGCGGGGCATGGGGGCTCCGGGTGGGCCGGACGGCCGCATCATCCTCGCCTTGGGCTCGGCTCAGGTCAAGCCGGCGGCGTCGGCGTGTCCGGCCGCGGCGATCACCGGGCGGTTGGCGTCCTCACCTCGCCAGGCGAAGGCACAGCTCGCGCATGAAGAGGTAGCCGGTCCACAGCTGCTCCGCCGCCGTGAACTCCTCGGGCGAGTGGCTGATCCCGCGACGGCTGGGGACGAAGACCATCAGCGACGGCACGCCGGCCCGGGCGAAGATCATGGCGTCGTGCGCGGCGCCGCTGGTCATGACGCGGTGGCGCAGGCCCAGCTCCTCCGCGAGCGCGCGAGCCTTCTGGACCAGCGCCGGGTCGAGCGGGACGGGGTCTTCCGCCGAGACCTCCTGCAGCGCCACCACGACCTTGCGGCGCGCGGCGATCTCCCGGCAGCGGCGGGCGAGCTCCGCGGCCATGGCCGAGAGCCGTGCAGCGTCCACGTGGCGCATCTCCATCCACAGTTCGCAGTGCTCCGGCACCACGTTGAAGAGCCCCGGGCGCAGCCGCAGGTTGCCCGCGGTGGCGCGGGCGGCCTCGCCGGACTCGGCGCCCACCGCTTCGAGGGCTGCCACCATCTCGGCCGACGCGGCGAGCGCGTCGCGCTTCATGGGCGGTGGCGTGGTGCCGGTGTGCCGCGCCTCGCCCTCGACCGAGGCCTTCCAGCGCCGGTAGCCGGCGATGCGCTCGACGATGCCGAGCGGCAGCCCCTCGGCCTCGAGCACCGGCCCCTGCTCGATGTGCAGCTCGAGCGCCAGGGCGGGGACGAATAGTGGTGCGAAGGGCCTGTCGCCGGCGGCGAGCGGCGCGCACCCTCCGTGCGCCCGCACCTCCTCGAGGGCCTGGCGCCAGGTGGTGCCGGACTCGTCGCGCTCCCGGTCCAGCTCGGCGGCCTCCACGAGTCCCAGGAGGCTCCGGGCCCCCATCAGGGTGCCGCCGAAGCGGCTGCCTTCCTCCTCGCCGGTCACGAAGCCCACCACGGGCGTGCGGGTGCGGCCGGCGCACTCGGCGGCGAGCAGCAGGCCCGCCACCGCGCCGAGGGCGCCGTCGTAGCGGCCACCGTGCTTCACGCTGTCGAGGTGCGAGCCGACGAGCAGCGCGGTCTGGCCCCTCCCGGGAGCCGCCTGCGCGGGATGGAAGAGCAGGTTGCCGGCGGCATCCGGCGTCGCGAGGAGGCCCATCGCCCGCGCGCGCTCCGCCAGCCAGCGGTGAGCCGCGCGCCAGTGCGCGGCGTAGGCCAGGCGCGTCACGCCCGCTCCGGGGGCGCTGAAGCCGGCCAGCGCTTGGAGCAGCTCGCCGAGCGAGGCCGGGGAGGCGTCGGGCGCCGGGAGAGCCATGGGAGGGTCGGGCAGCGCGGCTAGCCGTCGCCTGCGCCCTGCGCGGCCGTGAGCGCGCGGTGACGGCGTCCAATGCCGATCACGATCAAGATCCAGACCAGGACAAGCGCGAGGTTCACCAGCGTGACGCTCCCTGGAGTCAGCGCCAGCCAGGTCACGAGGGCGACCGTCACTCCCGAGAGCACGTCGCCCATGCGCACGAAGAAGGTGTCGATGGCCGCCTTGGCCTTGTACTTGGCCTCGCGCGACGTCGGCAAGTAGAGCGCCTGGCGCGCCGTGTTCTGCAGCGAGAGGTCCGTGGAGTTCTCCATGATCTTCACGGTCCGGATGATGCCGATGATCGGCGCCATCGCCATCAACGTGTAGCCGCCCAGCGCGATCAGCGGCAGCACGAACAGCGCGACCCGCACGCCGAACCGTTTGAGCACGCGGGAGACCACGAAGAGCTGCACGAGCGCGGTGATGGTGTTCACCCAGGTGAGGAAGCCCGCGTAGTACTGGCCGATGAACTTGCCCTTGAATTCGGCGGCGGGCACGCCTCCGGTCTGCCCCGAGGCGACGAGCGTGTCGGCCGCCGTGGTCAGCGTCTTGGCCAGGATGAACTCGCCGTTCGTGTTGACGAAGTTGAGGACCACCGCGAGGAGGGCGAGATAGGCAAGGTAGCGGTCGGCGAGCACCAGCTTGAAGCCGCCGTCGGGCCGCAGCGGCTCCTGCGCGGCCACCCGGCTGCGCTCGTCCACCGCGCGCCGCTCGATCGAGTTGACGGCGCCCGTGATCAGGAGCGAAAGCGCGAGCACGGCCGCGGCGACCAGCAGCGGTGGGTAGACCCCCACGGCGCCGATGAGCGGCTTCGAGAGCGAGGCGCCGACGATGGCGCCCAGGTTCGCCCCGAAGACGACGAGGGGGAACAGCCGCTTGCCTTCGTCCGGGGTGTAGACGTCGTTCGCGAACGACCAGAACTGCGCGACGATCATCATGTTGAAGATCCCCACCCAGATGAAGAACGCCACCCCCAGGTGGGGCACCTTGGCCAGCCCGAGCAGGTAGAACGCGACCAGGTTGGACGCGAAGATCACGGAGACGCGGGTGATGAGGCGCATGCGGTTCACCCGGCTGGCCAGGGCGCCGTAGGCCGGCACCAGGAAGACGAGCGTCGCGGCCATCGCCGCCGAAGCGTAGCTCCTCACCTCGGCGCCCTCCTGCCCCAGGACGAGGGCCTCTCGCACCGGCCGGATGAGGTAGTAGCAGCACAGCAGCAGGAAGACGTTCAGCATCAGCAACAGCGCGGTGGGTCCTTCACCGGCCCGTACCTCGGCGAAGAGGCCCAGGAACCGGTCGAGCGGCCGGCGTCGTGGGCCGGCAGCGGCGGCCGGGGCGCTCATCGGATGGCGTCCCGGCTCGCGGAGGTCGCGGCCAGGTTGACGCGGTCGAGCAGCCGGACGCGACCGCCCGGGAGCGCCCCGTACACGTCCATCATCACGAGGTCACGGCCGGCCTCGCCCCGCGCCCGGAACGTCAGGCGGCAGAAGTGGAAGGTGGATCGCCCGCGCGCGGACTCCTTCACCACCCGCAGCCCCGCCGGGAGCGGGCGCGACATCTCGCGCGCCAGGGCGCGGCGGTCGATGGGGTAGGGTGGGGCGCCGCCGCCGCCGCTGATGACCTGCCAGAATCCGCCCGCGGAGGAGTCGGCCACGAAGACGCGATGGTAGAGGTGCTCGTGCCCCGCCAGGACCGCGGTGACCCGGTGGCGCGCGCACAGCTCGAGCAGCCGGTCCCGGCGCGCGCGCACCCGGTCGCCCGGGGCGCCCGAGCCCCAGTCGCCCGGGTAATGGCCGGTGCTGATGAGCGGGTGGTGCAACACCAGGAACCGGTAGCGCGCCGGCCTCGACAGCGCGCGGTCGGCCCAGGCCAGCTGCTCGTCCGCCAACGCGGTCTCGAGCGAATCGGGGTATTCGTCGTGCTTGTCCGTGAGGGGGCTCGAATCCAGAAACACGAAGCGGGCGTCCGCCTCGGGCAGGTCCGCGGCGTACCAGAAGCGCTCCGGTCGCGGCGGCCTGGCCACGGCAGCGCTCCAGCCCAGCCGCGAAAGGCCGCTGTAGAGCCGCTCGTGGTTCCCGGGTGCGGCCAGGTAGAGCGCTTCCTCGCGCAGCGCGCGATGATGGGCCACGAAGTCCTCCCACATGCGGCCGCGCCGGCCGTCGGTAACGACGTCGCCCGTGGAGATGACCGCGGCGGCCGGCAGGAACGGCGCCATCGCCCGCAGCACCCGCCGCTCCCCGCCCGCCGTCGGACGCCGGGTGAAGAACGTGACCAGGTCTCGCGGGCCGTCCAGCGTGGGGACGACGCACTTCACCAGCAGGAGCGGCAGGTTGAGCAGGCCCCGGCCGAAGCGGTCCAGGCCGCCCGAGAACATGCGGGTGACGGCGCGGAACTCGCCCGAGTGGTACTCGACGCGCAAGCCCGGCCGGTTGTCCCCGTAGAGCAGGACGGTGACGGTGTCGCCGCGTGCGTCGTGGCGCTCCGTGATCCCGGCGGCGGAGCCCTCCCCGGCGGCCAGGAGCTGCCGGGGCCGCGGCGCGCCGGAATCGGCCGGGGCGATGACCGACGCCTGGTAGGTGGTCGGCGAGCCCGGGGCGGGGTCGGGGCCGCGATAGGCGACCATCGGCGCGCACCCGCAGAGGCCGAGGGCCGCGGCGGCCGCCAGGTCACGGCGCCACGATCGTGTCACGGCGTGCGGGCGGCGTTCGCGGCAGCGGGGGCCAGCCAGGCCTGCACGATCTTGTCGCGCCGCTCGATGAGCACGCGCGCCAGGTATTCGGCGGCGCGCGGGTCGCGGTAGCGCCCCCGCTCCACCGCGGCGCGGATGAGCCCGTCGGTCATCCCCGCCACGATGCGCGCTCCCCAGCGGACGTCCCGCGCGGTGCGCTCGTCGAACGCGGGGTTGGGATAGTCGGGGCGCCACCTCACGGGGTCGAACGTCTTGGAGTCGATGAACCCGATGCTCGGCAGCTCGGGATCCTCCGAGGCCTCCCAGCGCGCCGGCACCAGCCCCAGCGTGAGGGCCGAGCGCGCCATCACGCCCCAGTCCACGAAGTACTCGTGGCCCGTCTGGTAGGAGCGCTTGGCGACGGCGCCGGAACCCAGGCAGGAGCCGAAGTCGATCAGGTGGTGACGCACGAAGGAACGGCCGTTCTCGCTCACCCACACGTCGAGCGAGTTGGGGCCGCGCGAATCGGCGTGGCCGGTCCAGGCGCACAGGGTCCACAGGCCGCGCAGCTCCCGGCGGTGCTGGTGGGGGATCCGGTCCTCGGGATCGTCGCGGCGGCGGCCGCGGTACTCGAACGGTCCCAGCGGCCGGCCCGCGAGCAGGCGGCTCGCCACCGCGCGATAGGAGCCGTCGGGCTCCGCGCGCACGCGCCCCAGCAATCGCTCCAGGAACGCGGGGGTCATGGGCGCCTTGCGCCCCAGCTCGTCGGTGGCCACGGCGTCGGGGGCGATCTCCAGGGATTCCGCGCGGAAGTGGACGATGCAGTTGTCCGGCACGTTGTAGCCGGCGGCCCAGAACAGGTAGCTCGACACCACGTCCGCCCCGGTCGCCATCTCGGGGTAGCCCGGGGGGTCGAACTTGACGATGAAGCGATCGCCCCGAGCGTCCTTGATGAAGAAGCCCGGGGTGACGCCCTGCGTCTTGGCTCGCGTCACGGTCCAGCGGCCGGGGGCCGGCCCCGTTCCCGGCCCGGGCCCGCGTAGCATCTGCTCCACGCTCACCGGGTGATGCCCCGCTCGCGGCCGCCACCACGTGCTGGGCAGGCGCACCTGGTCGGCCTCGTCCACGTTCATCGCCTCGCGGGGATTCCCCGCCAGCCTGCGCACCCAGCGCGAGGGGTCGAGCTGCCGGGCGGCCGGGCGCAGCACGCTGTGCTCGAGGACGTCGTAGTAGTAGGAGATCTCGGTCTCCTCGGGCGAGGTCGGCGCGGCCGCGACCTTGCCGCCGGGCGGCGGCACGAGGAGGCCGGCCAGCGTGACCGCCGCGGCGAGCGCGGCGCGAAGCGCGCTCACTCCACGCCCCCGATCGAGTAGCGCAGCCGTACCGTCTCGCGGCTCCAGTCCACGCCCAGCATGCCCAGCGGCGCGAGCGGGGTGCGCGGCCGCAGCTGGACGCCGTAGGAGGTCCGGAGCGACCTCCAGGTGGGGTCCTCGAGCACGTCCCCGTACACGTTTCCCAGCTCCCCGTGCACCTCCAGCTCGACGTGCTGGGCGAGGGGGAAGACGTAGGCGATCTCGCCCACGAGCAGGTCCAGATCGTGGAAGCGGCCCGGCTCGAAGCCGCGGAGCCCGCGGCTGCCGCCGAGCGTGGAAAGGTCGGCGAGCTGCATCGGCGTCCCCCCGCTCACCTCCTGGTGCGTCGCGCGCGCCGAGAGCCGGATGGTGCGCGGGTCGCGCATGAAGGAGAAACCGGTGGCGATCGCCGCCCGGTAGCGGGTGAACTGGGCGCCGGGCCGCGGAGAAGGCCAGACTGCCAACGCTCGTCCTTCCAGCCGGTCGAAGCGTTCCACCCCCGCCTCCGCGCGCAGGCCGTGGGTCCAGTGAGGCCTGCCGCGTCGCAGATCCACGTACCCGCTCCACCCGTAGTTGAGATGATGGCTCACCCGGTCGAGCAGATCGGCGCCCAGGGAGGGGAAGCGCTCTTCGAAGGACGGGTTCCGCCCGCGGCCGCCGCGCGTCGCCAGCTCGCGCTGGCCGATCCACGTGGACACCTGCGCGCGCGGTGGCCGGCCCTTGGCCCGCGCCGGCGGATAGGCGAGGGACGCGCGCGCCCGGGTCTGCTGCGCCGCGTACTCGGAGCGATCTTCCTCCCGCGAGTCGGGACCCAGGCCGAAGAACTGATCCTCGGGCCGCCATTCGGAGAGGAAATCCACGGTCAGGGGTCCCGCGGTCAGGTCCACGTGCACGCGTCCGTAGTTCCGGGTGGAGCCGCTGAACTCGGCTCCCAGACGCCGCCCCAGGAACGCGGGCCGCAGCTCGAGCGCTCCTCCCAGGCCGGTACGGTCGCCGAGGCTCGCGGGCGTCACGTAGACGCCGACGCGCGGAAGGTGGGCCAGGAAGGCCCGGGTGCGCGGGACCAGGCTGGTGGTCTCCACGACGAGCAAGCCGCTGCGCGCGCCCTTGCCGATGGCGTAGAGGGGCAGCGAGAGGATGCGACCGGGCAGCCGGAGCGCCTGCTCCCAGGGTTGGGCCTCCGCTTGGGGGGCGGGAGGGTTCCAGGCAGGTTGGGAACTGGGCGCAAGACCGGACCCCTCGGCGGGGTCGGTCGCGGCGAGGGAGTCCGCGGGTCCCACCGACGCCGCGACCTCGGTGCTCGCGGTCGCCCATGCGGCGGTCGGGACCAGGCACAGGAGCAGCGCCAACGAGCCGCGGCAGGCTCGGCCAAGGGGGTCCATGGTGGGCGTCGGACTATCCCATCGGCCTGGGCAGGCGTCAACGGGTCCAGGCGCGCGGCCCGCGCCGCCGCGGCCGGTGCGGACCGTCAGATCGGGTGAACCTTTGGAGGTCGGCCGGGCATTCTAATAGAATACCGGCCGCCTCCACGAGGTTCCCATGATCCGCCTGCTCGCCGAGCGCCTGCAGATCGAAGCCGACGAGATGCGCCGGGCCCTGGCCCTGGGCGCGGTGCTGTTCGCCGTGAGCGGGTCCTACACGCTCGTCAAGACCGTGCGCGACGCCGAGTTCCTCTCGCAGCTGCCGGTCGCGCTGCTGCCCTACGTCTTCATCGGCGTCGGCGTGCTCACCCTGATCGCCGCGATCAGCTTCATGCGCCTGACCGAGCGCCTCTCCACCTGGGAGTCGCTGGCCGGCGGGGCCCTGGTGTCGGCCTTCTCCCTGCTCCTGTTCGCCTATCTGCTGGGCCTGCGCGCCCGGTGGGTGCCGGTCGCCTTCTACCTGTGGGTGAACGTCTACGGCCTCATCCTCATGTCGCAGTTCTGGGCCTTCGCCAGCAGCGTCTCCAACCCCCGCGAGGCGCGGCGCACCTTCGGCGCCGTGGGGGTGGGAGGCTTGCTGGGCGCGCTCTCCGGCGGCCTGCTGGCCGCTCCGCTCGCGCAGCGCTGGACCCTTTCGGCGCTGGTGACGGTGGCGGCCGCGCTCCTGGTCGCCCCCGTCCCGCTGCTGCGCGCCAGCGTGCGACGGGCGGTCGAAACCCGGCCCGAACCCGAGGGGGCCCTGCCGGGCCACGAGTGCCCGCTGCTTTGCCGCTCCTACGTGCGCTGGCTGATCGTGGCGGCCTTCTGCGCCGTGGTGGTGAGCGCGCTGGTGGACTACCAGTTCAAGCTCGAGATCCAGCGGCGCTTCCCCGAGCGGCGGGACCTGGCCTCGTTCCTGGGCTGGTTCTACTCGGCGGTGAGCGTGGCCGCCCTCCTCCTGCAGCTCTTCGTGACGCGGGGGCTGATGCAGCGCCTGGGCGCGGCGGGCTCGGTGTCGCTGCTGCCCGCGGGCCTCGCCCTCGGCGCCGGCTTCGCCATCGCGGCGCCCGGGTTCGCCGCCGCCACGGCGAGCCGCATGTGGGATCAGGTCATGGGCGTCTCGCTCTCCAAGGTGGCGGGCGAGCTGTTCTATTTCCCGCTCGAGCCGGGGCTGAGGCGCCGCGTGAAGTCGTTCATCGAAGCCGGGGTGGAGCGGCTGGGCGAGGGGGTGGCCGGACTGCTCATCCTGGGCGTCGGAGCCCTGGCGGGAGCCGGTACGCGCTCGCTGGCGGTGTCGGTGGTGGTGGTGCTCGGATTGTGGATCGTGGCCTGGCTGGGCGTGCGGCGCGGCTACCTGGTGGAGCTGGGCCGCAACGTGCGCCGTCTCAACCTGGGCCACCAGCGCATGCCGTTCTCGCTGCGCGAGGCCGGCGTGATCCGCGAGGTGGCGCGCCAGCTCGACAGCCCCTACGAGCGCGTGGTGCTGCAGAGCGTGGAGATGCTGGAGGAGAACGCGCCGGAGCTGCTCTCCGCCCGGGTCGCCGGACTGCTCAAGCACGCCTCGCCGGCGGTCCGGGTGCGGGCGCTGCGCTGGATCCGCTCGCGGCGGCCCGAGGGCATGCTGGAGCCGGTGAGCGCGCTCATGCACGACGCCGACCGGCAGGTGCAGGGGGAGGCGCTGGTCACCTACTGCGCGCTGCGCCGGGTGGGCGTGGCCGGCGCGCTCGAGCAGCTGATCGGCTCGGACGACCCCTCGTTGCGCCGTGCCGCCCTCGCCTGCCTGGCGGAGCACGCCGGGCCCGCCGAGGAGGGCCGCGCCTACGCGGTGCTGGAGGACATCCTCGCCCGTGGCGCGGTGGAGGACCGCGTCGCGGTGACCGAGGGGTTGGGACGGCGCGCCTCGCCGGGGCGCCTGG
>JBBIHL010000079.1:0-10058 GCA_037447075.1 Candidatus Eiseniibacteriota bacterium
TCACGGAGAACGGCGGCAGCCTCGGCTACTGGGGAGAGTATGGTGCCCAGCCCTGGAACGTGACGGGGCCGAGCGACGTTGCGCTCGACGGCAGCGGCCGCATCTTCGTAGCGGAGGCGACCATCATCAATGCCAGGCAGTCGGGGCTGCAGGTGTTCACGACCGATGGGGTCTACATCGCCAGTTGGGGGGTCTACGGCTACAGCCACGACCCGGGCTTCTTCGTCACTCCGTTCGGCGTGGCCTTCGGCCCGGATCGCTGCCTGTACGTCGCCGACGCGGAGCTGAACCGCGTGCAGGTCTTCACGAGTGACGGAGTCTACGTCAGGGAATGGTCGACTCCCTGCTACGGCATCACGATCAACGACGCGGGCGATGTGTACGTTGCGGACGCGCGCGGAAACCGCGTCCGCAAGTTCACGAGCATGGGAGCCTTGCTCACGGAGTGGGGCAGCTCGGGGAGCGGCCCCGCGGAGTTCCGTGAGCCTCACGCGGTCGCCGTGGACACGGCCGGGAACGTGTATGTCGCGGACACGTACAACCATCGCGTGCAGGTGTTCAGCGGCGACGGGGGATACCTGACGGAGTGGGGTGGGTTCGGCTACGACCCCGGGCAGTTCTACCGTCCCATGGGCGTGTTGGTGGACGGCGCAGGCAACGTCTACGTGGCCGACACGTGGAACGGACGGGTCCAGAAGTTCGGATTCGTGCCGACCCCTGCAAGGACAACAACGTGGGGCAACATCAAGGCCCGCTATCGGTGACGTAGGCGATCATCCGTCCGCAGACCCCCTTGGGCGGTAGACCGCCGGCACCGCGCCCAGGAGGATCGCCGCGCGGCCGGGCCTCGCGAGCCCGTGGCTGCGACCTCGCGGCCGTCCCGCGGCTCCCGCCACCGTGTTACTATCGGGCCGACCTCCCGGCGCACGTCATTCCGGCTCAACAGGAGACCCGCATATGTCCAGCAGCCTGCTTCAAGTCCCGGCCGAGGGCGCCCGCATCAGCATCCAGAACGGCGCCCTGCGCGTGCCCGACAACCCCATCATCCCGTTCATCGAGGGCGACGGAACCGGGCCGGACATCTGGCGCGCCAGCGTTCGCGTCTTCGACGCCGCGGTGCGCAAGGCCTACGGGGGGAAACGCCGCATCCACTGGATGGAGGTCTTCGCCGGCGAGAAGTCGCACGCCCGGCTCGGCACCTGGCTCCCGCCGGAGACGGTCCAGGCGTTCCGCGACTTCCTGGTGGGCATCAAGGGCCCGCTCACCACGCCCATCGGCGGCGGCATCCGCTCGCTCAACGTGGAGCTGCGCCAGGTGCTCGACCTCTTCGTGTGCCTGCGGCCGGTGCGCTGGTTCAAGGGCGTGCCCTCGCCCGTGAAGCACCCCGAGAAGGTGGACGTGGTGATCTTCCGCGAGAACACCGAGGACATCTACGCGGGGATCGAGTTCGAGGCCGGCAGCGAGGAGCTGAAGAAGGTGCTCGCCTTCCTCAAGGAGGGTTTTCCGCAGCTCTACAAGAAGGTCCGCTTCCCCGAGACCGCCGCCATGGGCTTCAAGCCGGTGTCCCGCGAGGGGAGCGAGCGGCTGATCCGGGCGGCCATCCAGTACGCCATCAACAACAAGCGCAAGAGCGTGACCCTGGTGCACAAGGGCAACATCATGAAGTTCACCGAGGGGGCCTTCCGCAACTGGGGCTACGCGCTGGCCGAGCGCGAGTTCCCCCAGCAGACCTACACCTGGGAGCAGTGGGAGCGCGCGCGGCGCGAGCGGGGCGAGGACGCGGCCAACGCCGAGCAGAAGGCGGCGCTCGCGGCCGGCAGGGTCCTGGTCAAGGACGCCATCGCCGACATCACCCTGCAGCAGGTGCTGACGCGCCCCGACGAGTTCGACGTGATCGCCACGCTCAACCTGAACGGCGACTACCTCTCCGACGCGCTCGCCGCCCAGGTGGGCGGCATCGGGATCGCGCCGGGCGGCAACATCAACTACGTCACCGGCCACGCGGTCTTCGAGGCGACCCACGGCACGGCGCCCAAGTACGCCAACCAGGACCGGGTGAACCCGGGCTCGGTGATCCTCTCGGGCGAGATGATGCTGCGCCACCTGGGATGGAGCGACGCCGCCGACCGGATCATCCAGGCCATGGACGGGGTGATCGGCGATAAAAAGGTCACCTACGACTTCGCCCGCCTGATGGAGGGGGCACGGGAAGTCAAGTGCTCGGAGTTCGCGGACGCCCTGATCGCCCACATGTGAGCCGCACCTCGGCGGCGACGTCGCGATGAGGGCGGCGGGCGGTGCGGGCGCGCCGGCGCCGCGGTGCGCCCAGGCCATCCTCGACGCCTTCGACGACTACCAGCACCGGTTCCTGGTCATCACTCGCCGCGCCCAGTCACGCTTCGAGCGCCGGGACTGGCACGGCATGCAGGCCGACGCCGTGGAGCGGCTGGACCTCTACGGCCACGTGATCGCGGGGATCGTGGCCGAGCTGGGTGCGGTCCTGGGCGACCGGGTCCAGGACCGCCCGCTGTGGGCGCAGATGAAGGCGGCCTACTCCTGGCGCATCCGCGACCGCGCCCACCTGGAGCTGGCCGAGACCTTCTTCAACTCGGTGACCCGCCGGATCTTCGCCACGGTGGGCGTGGACCCGGCCATCGAGTTCCTGGGCTCCGACTTCGACGCGCCGCCGCCCGGGCTGGAGGACCCCGTCTACACCATCTACCGCGCGGAGGCTCCCCTCGACACGCTGTTCCACCGCATCCTCGAGGACCTGCCCTTCACCGCGCCGCTGGCCGACCCGGGCGGCGACGCGCGGCGGCTCGCGGCCGCCGTAGTAGCGTCGCGGCCCCGGGGGGCCGCTGCCCCCGCCCTGGAGTCCGTGGACGTGCTCGACAGCCTGTTCTACCGGGGCAAGGGCGCCTACCTGGTCGCCCGCATCCGCCGGCCCGAGGGCGTCCAGCCGCTGGTCGTGGCGCTGCTCCACGAGGATGGCGGCATCCGCGCCGACGCGGTGCTGCTCACCCAGGACGAGGCCAGCATCGTCTTCAGCTTCGCCCGCTCCTACTTCCACGTGGACGTCGCCAACCCGCGCGAGACGATCGCCTTCCTCAAGACCATCATGCCCTTGAAGCCGGTCGCCGAGCTCTACATCGCCCTGGGCTACAACAAGCACGGCAAGACCGAGCTCTACCGCGATCTGTTGCGGCACCTCCAGCGTACCCCCGACCGCTTCGAGATCGCGCGCGGCGACCCGGGCATGGTGATGGTCGTCTTCACCATGCCCGGCTTCGACGTGGTGTTCAAGGTGATCCGGGACGAGATCGTCTACCCCAAGACCACCACGCGCGCGGAGGTCATGGAGAAGTACCGCTTTGTCTTCCGCCACGACCGCGCGGGGCGGCTGGTGGACGCCCAGGAGTTCGAGAACCTCTCGTTCGCCGCCGACCGGTTCTCCCGGGAGCTACTGGAGGAGCTGCGCCGTGCCGCGCCCGAGACCGTCACCATCGCCGATGGCCTGGTCCACTTCCGTCACCTCTACGTGGAGCGGCGGCTGACGCCGCTCAACCTCTACCTGCGCGAGGCCGACGCGGCCGCCGCGCGCGAGGCGGTGGTGGACTACGGCCAGGCGGTGCGGGACATGGCGGCCACCAACGTGTTCCCGGGCGACCTCCTGCTCAAGAACTTCGGGGTGAGCCGCCACGGGCGGGTGATCTTCTACGACTACGACGAGCTGTGCCCGGTCACGGACTGCAACTTCCGCGACCTCCCTCCCGCCGGCGATGCGGAGGAAGCGCTCGGCGCCGAGCCGTGGTTCTACGTGGGCAGGAGCGACATCTTCCCCGAGGAGTTCCTCACCTTCCTGGGACTGCGGGACGAGTTGCGCGAGGTCTTCCTGCGGCACCACGGCGACCTGCTGGGAGCCGACTACTGGCGCCGCATGCAGGCGCGGCACCGGGCCGGCGAGGTGCTGGACATCTTCCCCTACCGGCAGAGCCGGAGACTGGAGCGGGGCCGTGCGTGATCGAGGCGGGCGCTGCCCGCGAGCCGTGCGGGCGGCGAGAAGGGGCTCAACTCCTCCGCCGACCCTGCCGATAATCCCCGGGACGAGTCCGGGGGGATTCCCAGCCTCCTGCTCGCAGCAAAGACGCGGTCCAGCCCGCCAGGGATGCGCGGCCCGGGCCGCGGTCAGGGATCCCTCGCCCGTCGTGGGAGGGCCGGCCGCCGGGATGCGACCGAGCCTTCCAACCACATCGGCGGCACGCCCATGACCCCGCGCCTCGGACCCCGGACCCGCGCCCCATTCCGCCTCGCCCTCGGGCTGGCCGCCGTGGCGGTCGTGCTCGCCGCCACGCCCTCCCGCGCGCAGCCCAAGCGTATCTACATCGCCGACGACAACCACACCGACTACCTCTGGTCCGGCGACGATGTCCAGTACCGCTCGGTCTTCACCTCCACGCTCGACTACTACCTGACCCAGGCCGAGAACACCGCGGGCAACCCCTCCGACGCGCGCTCGCGCTTCAACTGCGACGGCAGCTTGTGGCTGTGGGAATACGAGCGCAACCGGACCGCGCCGCAGTTCGACCGCCTCATCGGTCACATCCGCAGCGGCGACATCACGGTGCCCCTCAACACGCTGGTGCTGCTCTACGGGGCGATGCCCGCCGAGGCGGTGCTGCGCAACATGTACTACGCGGGCCGCATCGAGCGCCGCGAGAACCTGCGCTTCCCCCTGGTAGTGCCCATGGAGGACCAGACCCTCCCGGGCGGCGTGGCCTCGTTGTGGGCGGGCGCCGGGGCGCGCTACGCCTGGAAGGGCGTGTGCGGCTGCGTGACGCGCACGTCCTGGGGCAACCGCCCGCGGGAGATCTACCACTTCCAGGGGCCGGACGGCGCCAGCGTGTGCATGAAGTGGAACACGATGCGCGCCGGCAACCAGAGCGTGGGCGGCTACGCCGAGGCGCGCAACCCGGACGCGGTCGTGGACTACCTGGACTCCGACCCCGCCTTCCTGGCGGTCTGGCCGTGGCCGGTGTCGGCGGCGTTCGGCTACGGCTGGGACGACCTGCAGACCACGACCGGCGCCTTCGTGGGCGCCGCGCTCGCCAAGGCCAACGCCAGCCGCCGGGTGATCGTCTCGAACGAGGTGGACTTCTTCCAGGACTTCCTCGCCAACTACGCGGGCCAGATCCCGACCTTCGGGGGCGGCTTCGGCAACGAATGGGACCTCTACACCGCCTCGATGGGCGAGGTCACGGCCGACTTCAAGCGACACGTGGAGAAGCTGCGCACGGCCGAGGCGCTGGCCACCGTGGCGTCCCTGCAGGATCCCGGATTCATGAGCGGGCGCGAGGCGGCGCGCGACCGGGCCTTCGTGGCCTGCGGCCTCTACTACGAGCACGACTGGACGGGCGACGGCGTGGTGGCGCGCAGCCGGCGCGCCCAGTTCCAGCGCGCCACCCTGCGCGACCTCGCCGCCTACGTGGACTCCCTCCACGACCAGGCGCTGGCGGCGGTGGCGAGCCGGGTGTCGCAGCCGGGCGGGACCGAGCGCCACCTGGTGTTCAACCCGCTCTCCTGGGCGCGAACCGACTTCGCCGACCTGCCCCTGGCCCAGGCGCCGCCGGTTCACGTCGTGGACGTTGCCACGGGCGCGGAAGTCCCGAGCCAGCTGGTGGGCAGCGGGCCCGGGGCGCGGCTGCGCATCCTGGCCTCGAACGTGCCCTCGGTGGGCTACAAGGTCTACGAGGTCCGGCCCGGCGCGGGGCAGAGCTTCCCGCCCTCGGCGACGGTGGCGGGTGCCGCCATGGACAACGGCCTCTACGCCGTCACGCTCGGCGGCCGCGGCCAGATCGCAAGCCTGGTGGACCACAAGGACGCCGGCCGGCAGCTGGTCGCCCCGGGCGGCGCCCTCCACGACGCGGGGTCGGGCGCGGGGAGCGTGGCGGTCGAGAGCGCGGGCCCGGTCTCCACCACGCTGCGCGTGGTGGCCGGCGGCTCGCCCGCGCACGAGACGCGCGTGACGCTCTACGCCGGCGTGGACCGGGTGGACGTCGAGGGGCTGGTCACCGAGAACTTCGGCGGCACGGTCGCCTACGCTTCGGCCTTCGACCTGCCCGGGGCGGTGACGCGCCACGAGGAGGTCGGCATGATCGCGCGGGTGGCGCGCGCCGCGCAGGGCGGCGACTACGCCGACCAGAACGCCCGCACCGACTACCTCACCTTCAACCACTTCGTGGACCTCTCCCAGGCGGGCCGGGGCGTCACCCTCTCCAACTGGGACAGCCCGTTCTTCCAGGCCGGCAACAGCACGGTGAGCGTGCTGGACGGCTCGACGCCCGCCATCCGGGCCGTGGTCGGCATGCAGGTGGATGGCCCCAACCTGGGGATGCCCAACCAGGACGGCGACAGCCGCTTCCTCAACCGTTTCGCGCTGCGGACGCACGGCGCCTACGACCCGGCGGCCGCCATGGGGATGGCGCTCGAGCACCAGAACCCGCTGGTGGCGGCCCGGCTGACCGGGGGCCCGAGCGGCGCGCTGCCTGCGGCCTCGTGGTCGCTGCTCTCGCTGCCCGCCCCGGACGTGCTGCTGTGGGCCCTGAAGCCCGCCGAGGAAGGCATCTCGAGCGGGGTCATCGCCCGAGTCTGGAACCTGGCCGAAGGGACGCGCACCCTGCAGCTCTCGCTCCCGGCCACCGGCATCACGCAGGCGCGCAGCGTCACCCACATCGAGACCGACGCGGGAGCCGCCACGCTGGTATCGGGGGTCCTCCAGGACGACCTCGCCCGCCAGCAGATGAAGACTTACCGGCTGCTTCCCGGGGCGGTGCAGTCCGACGTGACCCCGCCGGCCTCCATCACCGACCTTGACAGCCGATAGGGCCGGGCACTAGCGCCGCGGCCGCCTTCAGCGCAGGCCGCGCCCCGTGAGCAGGTAGACGGCGAAGCTCCCCAGCCAGTGCCCGCCCTCGTAGTGCTCGCCGGTGGCGCCGGCCAGGCCCTGCTCGCGGTGGCGGCGCGCCGCCTCCCGCAGCGGCGCGGCGCAGCGGTGGGCAGGCGGCAGCGCCGCCACGATCCCCTCCAGCATCCATGCGCGGCTCAAGTCGAGCCCGTCCAGGTGGGCGAGCTTCCCGTCGGCGCGGTCGGGCGAGGCCACGGGGGTGAGCCAGCGGGCGGCGACGTCGCTCTCCAGGTCGGGCAGGAAGCGCTCGAGCCAGGTAGCGAACTCGGCGGCGGGCAGCACGCGCCGCATGAGGTCCGCCTCGGCCAGGACGGGTGAGAGGAAGTCGTGGCCGGATGGCTCGTAGGCGATCGGCGCGCCGGCGTCCCCTCCGTAGAGGTCCCGCGCCCGGCGCCCGATCATGGCGGCGAACCCCGCCTCGCGCGCCGCACGCGCCCAGTCCCAGCCGAGCCCCATGGCGAACGCGGTCTGGCTGTGCTCGCCGCTGCGGATGGGCCAGGGCAGCTTGGGCAGCCAGTCCGCGAGCCGCGAAGCCGCCAGCGCCTCCAGCGGCGCGAGCGCCGCGAGCCACGCCGCCGCGGCCGCATCACCCTCCCACTCCCGCAGCTCGGCGCAGAGCTGGAGGAGCCAGGCGAGCCCGTAGGGGCGCTCGAACCCGCGCCGCTCCTCCGCCCCCAGGTAGGCGACCTCGCCGGCGATGCGCTCCGGCGTGAGGCTCTCCCCCGCGGCGGCGCGGGCGCGCGCGGCGAAGTTGGCATCGGGGAAGCATCGCGCCACACGCACCAGGCACCAGTGGCCGTGGACGGCCGAGTGCCAGTCGAAGCACCCGTAGAAGGCCGGCGTGAGCTCCCGCGGCGGGCGGATGTCGGCCGCGCTGCGCAGCAGGTGGGTGACGTGGCTCGGGTATTCCCGGTGAAGCGACGCCAGCGCCATCTCCGCGAAAGGCGCCACCTCCCGGGCGCGGACGGCCTCGGGGCCCGCCACGCTCATCCTCGCTCGCTCCACAGCACCTCGCGCCCGATCGCCCCCAGGTGGGGCGTGCCGCACATGGCCATGGCCGTCACCAGCTCGCGCCGGAGGATCTCCACCACCTGCCGCACGCCCTCCGCGCCCGCGCAGGCCAGCCCCCACAGGTAGGGCCGCCCGATCCGTACCGCGCGGGCCCCCAGCGCCAGGGCCTTCACCACGTCCTGCCGCGGCGCACGCCGCCGTCCATCAGCACCGGGATCCGGCCCCCGACCGCCTCCACCACGGGCGGGAGGGCCTCGATGGCCGCGGGCACGGTGTCCAGGTTGCGGCCCCCGTGGTTGGAGACGATCACCCCGTCCGCGCCCTCGGCCATGGCGAGCAAGGCGTCCTGCGGCGAGAGGATGCCCTTGAGAAGCAGCGGGAGCCGGGTGAAGGAGCGCAGCCAGCCGACCACCTCCCAGGTGAGCGCGGGGTCGAGGAACGGGATGGAGACGTCGCAGTGGAACGGAGCGGCGTGCTTCTCGGCCGGCGCCAGGGCGCGCAGGTTCTCCATGCGCAAGTGCGAAGGCAACGCCATCCCCGCGCGCCGCTCGCGGTCGCGGGAGCCCAGCACCGGAGTATCCACGGTCAGGCACAGGGCCTGGCACCCTTCGGACTCGGCCCGGCGCACCAGCTCCCGGGTGAAGCCCCGGTCGCGCTGCACGTAGAGCTGGAACCACAGCCGCCCGGGGGCGGCCTTCCCGATCTCCTCGATGGCGGTGGTGGCCACCGTGCCGGCCACGTAGGTCGCGCTGGCGAGCCCGGCGCCCCGGGCGGTTGCCAGCTCGCCTTCCGGGTGAAACAACCGATGGAATCCCGTGGGCGCGAGGAGGATAGGAAAATCCAGCGGCTCCCCGAACAGGTCGAGCCTGGTGTCAATCCGGCTCACGTCCACCAGCGCCCGGGGCGCCAGCGGGAGGGCGTCGAGCCGCTCCCCGTTGCGACGGAGGGGGATCTCGTCCGCGCTGCCGCCCGCCATGTAGGCGTGGGCCATGGGGGCGAGCCGCCGGGCGGCGGCGTGCTCGAAGTCGAAGAGGCTGACCGCCGGGGACGGGCCGGCGGGCGCCGACGCGCGGGCACAAAGGGGACCGCGCCTGGAGCGCACCCGCGGGCCCGAGCGAGAGCGGGAAGCTGCGGCCGAGCGGCGGGGCATGGGGCGGTAATCTGGCACGAACGCCCAGCCAGGTCCACGGATTCATGGCAGGCCGAGGCAGCGCCCCGACCGCTCCCGAACGGCTGTCCAGGAAGGGCAAAACCCACGGGCTTTGCAGAAACCTGTCTGCGCGGTGCGCAACCTCCGGGAGCATGGTCCCGTCTTACTGGGCATCGAGCAGCGCCCCCGGAGACGGAGCGTGGAGGCCGCGACCTCCAGGACCCCACCCCAAGGAGGTGCCCGATGTCGGGCCGGATCGGAAGATGGCTCGGCCGCGCAGGATTGCCCGTGGCGCTGGTCGTGCTCGCCACGGCGGCGGCCTACGGAACGCTCTCGGACGCGGTGCCCATGGTGGCCAGCGGCCAGGGACGCATCGTGCTCGAGGCCGGCGCCCTCGCCGCGGGCCACTTGGCCCAGGCCGCGACCGAGCGGCTCGCGCACGCGGCGGTCGGCGCGCTCGTCGGCTCCGCCAAGCGCGCAACGTCGAGCCTGGCCTGGGTGGCCAAGGCCACGCCTTGCCTGACGTCGACGGGTGGCCGCTCCCGGGCCTGTCCGTTGCGCCTGACGCCTGCGCGCGGCTCGTGCCCCAGGTGCCCGACGCTCCCCCAGCGGGCCGACACCGGCTTCAGCGCGACCTCGCGCACCTCATAGCGTCCGGGCGGCCTCCCGCTCCAGGCGCTCGAGCTCGGCCGCCAGGTCCGTCCAGCGCTGGGTCTTGGACTCGATCACCGCCTTGAGCGAATCGTAGCGCTTGAAGGTCTCCTGGAAGTCCGGGCCGCTCCGGTAGAAGTCCGGGCTCGCCATGCGCTCCTCCAGCCCCTGCGCCTCGCGCCCCAGGTGCTCGATCTCGCGCTCCAGCTTCTGGAGCTCGCGCCTCACCGGCGCCAGCACGCGGTAGCGCGCGTTGCGTGCCTCGGCCTCGCGCCGCCGCTCCTC